>WTKE01000015.1:0-22068 GCA_011524525.1 Bacillus sp. (in: firmicutes)
ATAAGGGACAGTTCTCTCGTTTTTCCTAAAAAAAGAAACAAAAGAACCGCCCCTATATCACTTAAATTTAAATAAAGAGTTATTATACAAAAGGTGAGTATGAGTTTCTAATGAATCATTCATGATATCTTCATCAATAAAGTCTCTATTATGTATATAATCATAAGCATCATATACACAAAGTCCAGATGCATTCATTCCTATAAAGGCTTTTGTTAACACCTCTTCTAGCTTGAGGAAATCTTCTTTAGACGTTTCGCCAATCGCAAATGAAGGCTGGCCAATGACTCTTGCTCCTTTATATTTTTTACTTTCTATTTCTTTTAATAAAGTGGAAAGTAGTTGCCTTACTCCATTTAATCCATTTTCATTATTCGCAATCACCATGTTTTTTACTGGGAAAAATATTACACTAGTTCTATCTATACCATGGAAATCCAATAACTCCATCAGTTTATCAAATATATCTTTACTTAAAGAAACGGTTACAAGCTCATTATTTTCTATCCCCTCTTTTATATAAGGTAATAGATTTATTAATAAATGCTCATGACCATAATAATAAAATGTAGAGTGAATACCAAAAATTTCTTCTAAAGTTTCTTTATTATTGTCAATTCTTCTTTTATCACATCGGGTACACTCTACAATATATTGATCTAACAGTTGACTTTTATTAACAACCGTTTCATCCAGCATATTCTCTTTTTCAGATACTAATTTTATTAATGCACTTCTATTTTCTTCTAGCCTATCCTTAATATTACATCCATGACAAGTTGCTTTCATCCTAATCCCCCTGAGTAAACGTAAAATACTTCTCTTTATTTCTGTGCGCTACAAATAAAATCCTGCCTTCCATATCTATATTTACAAAGATAGTGAAGGTGATTAGGGGAAACTAAAACCGGGACAAATCAATTAATGATTATTTCGTAGATTCACCTAGGAAAAACTATCTTTTAGATGGGTTCCACCAGTAAAATTATCTAAAAAATAATTTCCTATCAAAACTGGATGCTTCCATTAGCGCAAACTTACGGTGAGATTTTGCTATTCAGTTGACTTTTTTCATGGCCAATTAAAAATGGGACAAGTTTGATCACTTGTCCTCTTGCTTCTGGCAGCGTTTTATTTTGGCAGCAATACTTTATCAATGACATGGATGACTCCGTTTGACGCTGCAATATCAGGTGTTACTACTGTCGCATCATTCACTTTAACTGGATTGATTGAAATGGTGACATTTTTCTTCGCCAATGTCTCTGCCTGCATGCCTTGTTTTAGATCAGTTGACATCACCTTTCCTGAAAGAACGTGATAGAGCAAGATATCCTTAAGGTCCTTTCTTGCTAACAATTCTTCCGTTGTGATTCCCAAATCCTTTAGTAGTTTGTTGAATGCCTCATCTGTCGGAGCGAAAACTGTGAATGGCCCTTCACCTTTAAGAGTATCCACTAAGCCAGCTTTTTGAAGGGCAGCCGCCAAAATTTTGAAATTGCCATCTTCCACGGCTGTATCGACAATGTCCTTTTTCGATCCCTGGTTTTCCGCTGCAAATCCAGTAGTAGCGATTGACATGACCATCAAGGTTATAAATAGGAACGCTGTAAATCTTTTCTTTGCCATTTACTATCTCTCCTTTTTTATAAGCGTTATTACCTTGTTTTACAAATGGTAGTATTTGAACAAATAACATTTTTATCCTAAAATATTTATTAGCCTTGTAATTTTTTTTCAAAAACACGTCTTCGGACAAATTCTTACTTTTTACGCTTCCTTGTCCAAAGTTGAACCGTCCTTCATAAATACGTCGTACTTTATATTGAAACCAAATAAAAGGAAGCCCTATTAGGCTCCCTCTTCATTTAACACTATCCTCGCCACAGCCTCACAGTGCGTCGTATGCGGAAACATATCAACAGGCTGCACTTCAACCGTCGTATACCCACCATCCTCGAGCACACGCAAATCCCGTGCCAACGTAGCCGGATTACAAGATACATAAACCACCTTCTTCGGCTTCATCTCAATAATGGTCTGCAACAACGCATCATCGCAACCTTTACGTGGTGGGTCCACGACAAGTACATCCGCCACAATCCCTTCCTTATACCAATTAGGGATCACGACCTCTGCCTCACCTACAGCGAATTCTACATTTCCAATCCCATTTAACTCAGCATTCCGGTTCGCATCCGCAATCGCCTCAGGTACAATCTCAACTCCGTACACCTTCTTCGCCTTTTGTGCGAGAAACAGTGAAATCGTACCAATTCCACAATAAGCATCAATCACGGTTTCTTCACCAGTCAGTTCAGCGTAAGCAAGGGCTTGGTCGTATAGTACCTTCGTTTGCTCTGGATTCACTTGATAAAACGATCTCGAACTAATCGCAAATTTAACGTTGCCGATTAAGTCATAGATGACCTCTTCTCCCCATAACACACGAGTCTCGTCACCAAGGATGACATTGGTTTTCTTCGAGTTGACATTCTGGATGATCGATTTGACTCCTTCAACTGCCTCCACGATTTCCTTAACGATCTTCTCTTTGTTTGGAAGATCAGATGTACGTGTGACAAGAACGACCATGACTTCCTTCGTAACTTGTCCATGACGAGCCATAATATGCCTTAACGATCCTTTATGACGCTGCTCGTTGTAGGCAGTGACTCCGTATTTTGTACAGATTCGCTTTACCGCCTGTACGACCTCGTCATTTTTTTCCTGTTGAATCATACAAGCTTCCATATCAATAATCTCATGGCTTCGCTGCTGATAAAAACCGGCAATCAAGCCACCTTCACGCTCACCTACAGGAACTTGTGCTTTATTTCGATATCTCCAGGGCTCACTCATGCCTAATACAGAATGAACCTTTACATTTTCTAACTTGCCGATGCGGGTAAGCACATCTCGTACTTGTTTTTCCTTCGCTAACAGCTGTCCTTCATAGCTCAGATGCTGAAGCTGACAGCCTCCACACTCTTTATAAATTGGGCATGGAGCATCCACACGGTACGGGCTTTGTTCAAGGATTTCTTCTAAACGGCCAAACCCATATCCCTTATTGACCTTAATCACCTTTATATTTGCTTTTTCTCCAGGCAGAGCATTTTTGACGAATAACGGATAGCCATCTACCTTGGCTACACCTGCACCGTCATGGGTTAAGTCTTCAAATACAACTTCTATATAATCATTTTTTTGAACGGGTATTGTTTTTGTCATTGGTTACTTCCTTTATTCTTTTTCGATATGAAAAATTGTATCATAACTCCATCACAGATACGAAATCACAAAAAGAAACTAACCACCTGTCTAGTGATTAGTTTCCTGAAACATTCCAACCCTCTGCTGGTCGGTCCTGCTCACGTATTTGATCAATCGGTACAAACACTTCTAAATGTCGGTATAAATTCACGAACTCCGCAGGTAAAAGACCTCCGAATTCTCCATCCAGATTGAGCTGTACTTTTTCCTCTGAGTGAACTTTGATACGGTTTGCCTTTGTATAAATCACATGCGGGTCATTAACATGCTCCCCACGAACTGCTAACGTGGCGATGCGGATAAATTCAGCAAGGTTTGTCTTCTTTAAAATTAATAGAGTAAACATCCCATCATTAATCGACGCATCGGGAGCGAGGCGCTCAAAGCCGCCCACTGAATTGGTTAGCCCAACTAGAAACAGCATGACTTCTCCTTCAAAAAGCTTTCCATCGTACTCAATACTTAAATTTGTCGCACGAATCGAGGGAAGCATTTCGATGCCTTTTAAATAATAAGCCAGTTGTCCAAGCATCGTTTTTAGTTTGCTTGGCACCTCGTACGTTAGCTCCGTTAAACGGCCACCGCCAGCAATATTAATAAAATACTTGTCATTGATTCGGCCGATATCAACAGGAATCGTGTCTCCCTTAACGATAATATCCGCTGCGGCTTCAATGTCACGTGGAATATGTAGCGCTCTTGCGAAGTCATTGGTTGTTCCAACCGGAATGACTCCTAGCTTCGGACGATACTCTTGCTCAGCAAGTCCGTTCACCACTTCATTGATCGTCCCGTCTCCACCTGCTGCTACGACAAGATCGTATTTTCGAGCGACGGCAATTTTAGCCGCAAGGGTCGCGTCACCTGCACCTGTTGTTGCATGACAAGAAGTCTCATAACCGGCCATTTCTAGCTTTTGCAGTACCTCTGGTAGTTGTTTTTTAAAAGCTTCTCTCCCCGAGGTAGGATTATAAATAATTCTTGCTCTTTTCATTTTTCATCATCCTATTTCAAAAAATAAGGTTCTTTATCTATTAGTATGTATACTCGATGCCAGTTCCATCATTTAACATTAATATCATATCTCACTGCTTACATTCCTGCAAATTTGTTGACAATCTATCATATCATGGAGATAGGTAAAAGTAAAAATCTTCACTCTAACAGCACCGATAACATTATGGTAAAATTTAGATATAATAACAATTAAATGTAAGGAGGAATTCTATGGAGTATGGACTACTTATCATCGCCTATTTACTCGGCTCCATTCCAACCGCATTATTAGTTGGAAAATGGCTCTTTCAAGTGGATATTCGAACGCTTGGTAGCAACAATCCAGGTGCTACTAATACCATCAGAGTACTTGGAAAAAAGGCAGGAATCATTGTTCTTCTCGTTGATGTCGGCAAAGGAGCCCTTGCCACGTATTTACCTATACTGCTGCACTCCGATCTCGACCCTATGTATACGGGGTTAATTGCGGTGATCGGTCACTGTTTCCCGATCTTTGCCGGGTTTCGCGGGGGGAAAGCCATTGCGACCACTGCTGGGTTTTTAATTGTTTATAACCCTATTTTATTTCTTATAACATTTTTAACCTTTTTCATAGTTATTTTTGTATCAAAATATGTATTTTTTGGTTCGATTTCCGTTGGGCTTGCCATGTTGATATATTCTTTATTTGAGGAAGGCTATCATACTGATCTTATTTTTTTCTTATTTTTACTTCTGCTTTTCTACCTACACCGTTCCAATATCAAAAACTATAGGAATGGAACTGAATTAAAAATTACTGATAAAAAACTAAAAGACGACCGTATTCCTCCACAAAAATAACACTTTTAAAAATTCAATCAAACGTTTGATTGAATTTTTTTTTGCGTATTTTCATCAAATGAATTATTATTCAAAACAGTGATATTTAAAAACCCTTCGGAAAGCTTTTATGTTACCTATTTCACTATTTATTTCGAACAAAAAAATATCGTCACTTTTGTATAATGATGGTAGAATATTGCATATATTTAAACAATTGTGTTCAAGGATAAAGGGGGAAAGATAGGAATGTCTAATGAAATTTATCAAGGTATCTCCATTGCGATTTACATGGCTGGCATGCTCTTTATTGGCTGGTATTCTTACCGTAAAACTAGCAATCTTACAGATTATATGCTTGGTGGGCGATCATTAGGTCCTGCTGTAACCGCACTTAGTGCAGGTGCTGCTGATATGAGTGGCTGGCTCTTAATGGGACTACCCGGAGCCATTTATGTAAACGGTATCGTGGATGCATGGATTGCCATAGGTCTTACCATTGGTGCCTATTTAAACTGGATCTTAGTTGCTCCAAGACTTCGTTCCTATACACAAGTAGCTAATGACTCGATCACCATCCCTGGGTATCTAGAAAATCGTTTCAAAGATCAAACCATGCTTCTACGTATCGTTTCAGGGGTTGTTATTCTCGTATTCTTTACATTCTATGTTTCTTCCGGAATGGTGTCTGGGGGCGTATTCTTCCAAAGCTCTTTCGGAGTTAGTTATCATACGGGATTATTGATCGTATCAGCTGTCGTTGTGGCCTATACCTTATTTGGTGGGTTTTTGGCCGTAAGTTATACCGATTTTATTCAAGGACTTATGATGTTACTCGCACTTATTTTTGTGCCTATTATAGGGGTATTTGAAACAGGTGGGCCTTCTGAAACATTCGAAACCGTTCGACTTGTTAATCCAAATTTTATGGATTTACTAAAAGGGGCTAGCTTTATTGGAATCGTATCTGCTATGGCTTGGGGACTAGGATATTTTGGACAGCCACATATCATCGTACGCTTTATGGCCATAACAACGGTCAAAGAAGTGAAGAGTGCAAGACGTATTGGTATGACATGGATGATTGTCTCTCTTATTGGAACGATATTTACTGCTATGATTGGGATTGCTTATTTTAAGAAAAATCCTGACTTAACTCTATCAAATCCAGAAGCTGTATTTATTGAGCTTGGTCAGTATTTATTCCATCCTATTATTGCAGGTTTCTTGTTAGCTGCCGTATTAGCAGCTGTTATGAGTACCATTTCATCACAATTAATTGTAACTTCAAGTGCTCTTATTGAAGATTTATACAAAGTACTATTAAAGAAAAATGCAACAGATAAACACTATGTATTATTAGGTCGTTTAGCCGTTCTTACTGTAGCTGTTATTGCCCTTTTACTGGCGCTAGATCAAGATAGTACCATACTTTCTCTAGTAGCATACGCATGGGCAGGATTTGGTGCGTCCTTTGGCCCTGTTATTATCCTTAGTCTCTTCTGGAGAAAGATGACGAACTGGGGTGCCATTTCAGGTATTATCACGGGTGCTATTACGGTGATTCTTTGGAAACAAGCCGAAGGTGGAATATTTGACTTATACGAAATTGTTCCAGGCTTCGTCCTCAATGCGGTCGTTGCGATTATCGTTAGCATCCTTACATATAAACAAAACGATCAAATTGAAAAAGAATTTAATGAAAGTATCGCGTTATTAAAAGAAGAGAAATAATGATTACTCAACAACTCATTCGACAGCGAATGGGTTGTTTTTTTGTCGGAAATATTCTTTTCCTGGGAAATACAGGCTTATTTCCAGAGAACTTGTCTAATCCTGTTGTTCATAAAAGTGACATAGTTCACACTTTGGTCAATAAGCTTTTAACAAACTGTGAACTTAACGGTAGCCCTATGGTTATTACTATGGTCACATCGTATATTATGAGTGTAATCATTAATTAACTCATTTTTGAAAGGCGGGATCATTTATGTTTAATCAATTTTTAAGAGAAAACAAGATTTCTGCAGCGCTTCTTACTTTATTACGTGTGTATCTCGGTTACGCTTGGATGACAGCTGGCTGGGGTAAAATAACTGGAGGTTTTGATGCTGCTGGATTCTTAAAAGGTTCTATCGCTAACCCTGTCGCTGGTCCAGATGGAGTTGTGTATGGCTGGTATGTATCTTTCCTTGAAGGTGTAGCATTACCGAACGTGGATCTTTTTAACTTCCTTGTACCTTGGGGTGAATTTTTAGTCGGTTTAGGATTAATTCTTGGTTGCTTTACAACTGCTGCTATGTTCTTTGGTCTAGTCATGAACTTCTCTTTCATGCTTGCTGGTACCGTATCTCATAACCCTACAGATATTCTAATGGGTGTGATTATTCTAACTGCCGGATTCAATGCAGGACGTTATGGCTTAGACTACTGGGTGGTTCCTTTCCTTCGCAAAACGGTTTTCAAAAAAGGGGCAGACCTTCTCCACCAGAAAGCATAACCCAAATTCATAAGTGAAAAGGCATGACCTATTATATATGTTTAATAGGTTATGTCTTTTGTTGTTTAACTAGCACACCCTCCAGTGCCTACTCAATCATGGTTAAATTACTCTCCCCGTCTCCCACTTCTTCACGAGCAATTCTAATTTTCAGCAAGGAGCTTTACGGCATTTCCTTTACTCACACTAGGATGTAACTCTAGTGCTGTTTATCTACAAGAATAGATTTCCAATCCCCCACAATAAAACAAAACTTATTAATATCGTTAAATTCGATACTGTCCCAATCAATTTTTTATCATAATTAAACTGAACAGCATAAACTAATGCCGAGAATGACATAGGTAAAATAAGAGCTAAAAGAATCGTGTATCTGAACATATTATCAAATGGTAAAAAAAAGAATACAAAGAGACCAATGCTTAAACCTACTACATACCTTAAGGTTAAGTACTTTATTATTTTTTTGAAATAGCTTTTATCAATTGAGAAGTTTAGAAAAATACCGAGTAGCACTAAGGATAACGGCATATTCGCTTTTGAAATTCCCCCTGCCACATCAAGAACAACAGTTGGAAGCTGTAGTCCAATTATACTTATTGCACATGTAAATAAATATGTCAGCAAAGGAATAGAGCGAGACATCTTAACAAACACTTGCTTATATTCAAATGTATTTTGATCTGAGGAATAAAAACTTCCAATTAAATAGGTTAATCCAAAAACGATAAAAGCATTTCCCATATCAAACATACCAAAATATTTAATTCCTTCCTGCCCCCAAATTCCTTCTACAAGTGGGTAAGCAAAGAGTCCAATATTGAAGCCTGGCACGATCATCATCATCATGCCCTTTACTTTTCTCCTTTCCTTTTTAAACGCTAAAAATCCTAGAAAAGCCAAAAAAACTCCATAGACAAAACCGCTAATCATCATAAAAATCAGAGAAAAATCAATTTTAATATTATGAAAGCTAATTATAATCAGGCATGGGAGCGTTAAATTAAAAACAATTCTAGATATCGCTTCTCCATCACTCTCTTTAATAATATTGCACCGTTTTAGAAGATAACCTAACGAAATAATGATAATTGAAAAGATGAATTGATCGTTAAAATTAGACAAAAGAAAATTCCCCTATTCTTTATAAAAATGAATAAAAAGGACAAGGGATAGTCCGCTCCTGAACTACCCCTTTAAAACCTATGCTTCCACTTTTGTGAAGAATTGTGGTAAATGCTCTTTGTGTGCTTCTAGCATTTCATCTAAGATTTCTTTAGCTACTTTATCTCCAGGTACAAGAGGGTTAATAGTCATAGCTAGTAAAGCAGTTTTGTAATCCCCAGTAACCGCAGCTTCAGCACTTACTCTTTCAAAGGATTTAATTTGTTGAACCAATCCGTTCACAGCAACAGGAAGTTCTCCAACCGCAATTGGTTTAGGGCCGTCTTTTGTGATTACACAGTTTACTTCAACAGCTGAATCATCTGGAATTCCTTGGATGGCTCCATTGTTTCTAGTATTAACTGGTTGAATGTCGCCTTTGTCATTGTAAATAGAATTGATTAAACTACAAGCCGCATCACTATAATAAGCACCGCCACGCTTTTCTAATTGAGGTGGCTTGATGTCTAGATTTGTGTCTTTGTATAACTCGAACAGTTCTGTTTCTAAAGCTTTTACTACTTCTGCACGCGTTCCTTCGTTATCCGCTGCACGTTTTTCATCTGCTAACATTTCATCCGTTTTGTAGTAATAACGGTGATATGGACAAGGGATCACTCCTAAACCACGAGCGAAATCAGCTTCCCAAGCAAGGTTACGAATGTTTTTCATGGTCATTTCGGCAGTTGGATTCGCTAACGCTTCAACCACTTCTTCTTTTACACTCTTACCGTCTAAGAATACATCTAAGCCAAAGACCATATGATTTAAGCCAGCAAAATTAACTTTAACTCGGTCTGCATCTACATCTAATATCTTAGCAATATTCATTTGAATACCGATTGGCACATTACATAACCCAACTACTTTTTTGATATTGGAATAACGAAGAACGGCTTCTGTAACCATTCCTGCTGGGTTTGTGAAGTTAACTAACCAAGCATCTGGACATAGCTCTTCAATGTCCTTACAAATATCTAAAATAACAGGGATCGTACGAAGACCTTTGAACAGTCCACCTGGCCCATTTGTTTCTTGACCAATCACATCATATTTAAGTGGAATTCTTTCATCCTTAATACGAGCATCTAATAAACCCACTCGGAATTGAGTAGTAACGAAATCTGCATCTTTTAGTGCCTCACGTCTATCTAAAGTTAAATGAACTTCGATTGGAAGACCTGCTTTTTCTACCATTCTTCTTGCTAAATTTCCGACAATCTCTAACTTTTCTTTCCCAGCCTCGATATCAACAAGCCATAGTTCACGTATAGGAAGTTCATGATAGCGCTTAATAAAACCTTCAACTAATTCTGGAGTATAACTCGAACCTCCACCAATTGTAACAATTTTAATGCCTTTACTCATTTTACATCCTCCTAAATAGTAATGACTTACTAATTTCTATTTTAGTAGGAACCAATTAGTTTGAATATACATCTTGATGAAGGAGATTTGTTTCTCGTTGAAAAACACTTGTTTCTTGGAAATTACACTGTGTTTTTTATATATTCAGAGGATTTAAAAATAGAAAAGAGGATAACTGCTCGAATATGAACTATACCCCGAATAACGGACACTATTAAAAAAAGGTGCCCCTTATTCGGGGTTTTTTATCTTTTAAGAAAAAATCCCGTTTATAATGAATTCATACGAAAACGGGGGATTTATCATGGCCAAGAAATTATATACAGAATATCAAATAAAAGAATTAGAGAATAATCCAAATATCATTCATGCATCCGACAAATCCATTACATATAAAGCTGAATTCAAAATAAAAGCAGTACAAGAATATAAGCTCGGTAAAAGTCCTTCTCAAATCTTTCTTGAGAATGGGTTCAACCTAGATATTATAGGTAAAAAGCTACCTGGTCGCTGTCTTTTAAGGTGGAAGGAAACTTTTGATAAGTATGGGGAAGAAGGCTTCCTCACTGAACGCCGAGGGAAAGGAAGTACAGGGAGACCTTCTTCAAGGTCACTTTCTGTAGAGGAACAACTAAAGAAAGCAGAAGCTAGGATAAAATTTTTGGAAGCTGAAGTAGATTTCTTAAAAAAGCTCGAAGAACTAGAAAGGCAGGTGTTGAAGAAGAAACGCTTCTAGCACCAGCTGAAAAGTTCTATCTGATTGAAAAGACTATAAGAGAACACAAATTGAAGCACGCTGTCACTTATCTGTGTAAGCTAGCCGGGGTAAGCCGAAGTGGCTATTATGATTGGCTTAAGGCTACTCCTTCAAGGGAGATTCGTAATGAACAGGACGAACTGGATATTGAACTAATCAGGAGAATCTTTCTTTCTAAGAAAGAGAAGGTTGGTGCCCTTCAAATCAAAATGATTATGGAAAATGATTATTCGGCAGTAATGAACCATAAGAAAATCAGAAGACTTATGGCTAAGTATAGCCTAATAACTAAAATTAGAAGGGCCAATCCATATCGAAAGATGGTAAAAGCGACCCAGGAACACCGCACCTGTCCTAATCTTCTAGATCGTAACTTTAACCAAGAAGAACCAGGGAAAGTATTGCTTACAGATATTACATATATTTATTATGGAAAAGGACAGAAAGCTTATTTGTCATGTATAAAGGATGGATCAACCAAAGAAATCTTGGCACATTATTTATCAACATCCTTGGAAATGGATATTGTCTATAAGACGCTTAAAAAGCTAGAAATGGCAGTAAATAAACACTTCCACCCTGAAGCAATCTTACATTCAGATCAGGGTTTCCATTATACTCATCCTGTGTTTCAAATGAAGGTGAAAAACCTCGGGCTAAAACAGTCAATGTCCCGCAAGGGTAACTGTTGGGACAACGCCCCAATGGAAGCGTTCTTTGGGCATTTTAAAGATATCGCCGAGTATAAGTCCTGTGAGAATCTAGCAGAAGTAAGTGCAGAAGTTAATCGAGTTATTGAGGAATATAACAATCATCGTTATCAGTGGGGCTTAAAGAAGATGACTCCGGTACAATACCGGAGTCATCTATTAGCAGCTTAAGCACCTTTTTTAAACTGTCCGTGAAATGGGGCTCAGTTCAATATGGAGCAGTTATCCTCTTTTTCGCCTTAAATCACTTATTTATCGTTTTTGAATCTCTTGTTGCAATAGTTTATTTACCAGTGGTGGGTTTGCTTGACCCTTGGTTGCTTTCATGATTTGACCAACAAGGAATCCAATCGCCTTTTGTTTGCCATTTTTAAAATCGTCAATGGATTGTGGGTTGGCATCAAGAACTTCTGCAATGACGGTTAGTAGAGCACCTTCATCAGAAATTTGTACTAGACCTTGGTCTTTGACAATTTTCTCCGCGCTTCCGCCTTTTTCAACAAGCTCTTTAAACACCTTCTTCGCAATCTTCGAAGAAATCGTTCCGTCGCTAATGAGCTTAATCATTCCTGCAAGCCCTTCTGGTGTTAGCGCTACATCAGCCAGTTCCTTTTGTTCGGAATTAAGATAGGCTGATAATTCTCCCATAATCCAGTTGGATGCTTGTTTCGGATCCGCACCAGCTTCAACCGTAGCTTCAAAGAAATCTGCCGTTTCCTTAACCACTGTTAAGACAGCCGCATCATACGCAGGTAAGCCCCACTCTTCGGTGTAACGCTTTTGTCTTGAATCTGGTAGCTCTGGAATTTCAGCACGAATGCGGGCCTTCCAATCCTCATCAATGTACAGATCCGTTAAATCCGGTTCAGGGAAGTAACGATAATCTTCAGAACCTTCTTTGACCCTCATTAATAAAGTGGTATTCGTTGCCTCGTCATAACGACGTGTTTCCTGCTGAATCTCTCCACCCGCTCGAACCACTTCTTCCTGACGCTTCGCTTCATATTCGATTCCTTTGCGAACAAAGTTAAAGGAGTTTAAGTTCTTCAATTCCGTCTTTGTCCCAAATTCCTCTTGTCCCAATGGACGAATCGAAATGTTCGCATCACAACGTAAGGAGCCTTCCTCCATCTTACAATCAGAAACTCCCGTATATTGAATGATTGATTTTAATTTTTCTAAATAAGCATAGGCTTCATTCGCTGTACGAATATCCGGCTCTGACACAATCTCAATCAGAGGAGTTCCCTGACGATTGTAGTCACACAGAGAATACCCATTTTCATGATTCAGCTTGCCAGCATCTTCTTCTAAATGAATTCTTGTGATACCGATTTTCTTCTTATATCCATCGACTTCGATTTCGATAAACCCGTGCTCACCAATCGGCTGGTCAAATTGAGAAATCTGGTACGCTTTCGGGTTATCTGGATAAAAGTAATTTTTTCGGTCAAACTTCGTATGGGTTGCAACGTTACAGTTTAAGGCCATACAAGCCTTCATCCCGTAATCAACCACCTTTTTATTTAAGACCGGCAACACCCCTGGATATCCAAGGTCAATCACCGTTGTATTGGTATTGGGTTCCGCACCAAAATGGTTGGGACTTGCAGAGAAGATTTTTGATTCTGTTTTTAACTCTACATGGACTTCAAGTCCAATTACCGTTTCGAATTCCATTCTTATCCCCCTTACAGACCTGGCTTTTGCTTGTGGAAGTCTGTCGCCTGCTCAAATGCATGAGCTACACGGTAGACAGTTGCTTCGTCAAAGTGCTTACCGATAATTTGTAAACCTAATGGCAGTCCTTGATCAAAACCACATGGAACAGAAATTCCAGGTACCCCAGCAAGATTTACTGGAATGGTTAAAATATCATTAGCATACATTGTTAATGGATCGCTTGTTTTTTCACCGATTTTAAAAGCAGGTGTTGGAGTCGTTGGTCCAACGATGACATCGTACTTCGCAAATACATCTTCAAAATCCTTTTTGATCAATGTACGTGCCTTTTGTGCTTTCTTGTAATATGCATCATAATACCCTGAGCTTAAAGCAAAGGTTCCAAGCATGATTCTGCGTTTCACTTCATCTCCAAAGCCCTCTGCTCTAGAGTTTTTATACAGTTCCATTAAATTGTTCGAATTCGGAGAACGATAGCCATATCTTACTCCGTCAAAGCGTGCTAAGTTAGCAGACGCTTCAGAAGAACTTAGTAGGTAATAAGTTGAAAGAGCATACTTTGAGTGAGGTAAAGAAACTTCCTCCCAAGTGGCTCCTAACTTTTCAAGTGTTGCAAGAGCTTTAAGGACAGATTCACGAACCTCTGGGTTCACACCTTCTCCGATATATTCCTTTGGTACCCCAATTTTCAACCCTTTTACATCACCTGTTAAGGCGTTCACATATGATGGAACCTCAACATTGGCAGACGTTGAATCCATTGGATCCACACCAGCAATGGCCTGTAAGACATATGCGTTGTCTTCAACGGTTCTAGTAATTGGACCAATTTGGTCTAGCGAAGAAGCAAATGCAATTAACCCAAAACGAGATACTCGTCCATAGGTAGGCTTTAACCCAACCACACCACAAAAACTAGCTGGCTGACGAATAGATCCACCTGTATCCGATCCTAATGAGAAAGGAACTTCACCGGCTGCTACGGCTGCTGCCGAACCACCTGAAGACCCACCAGGCACGGTTTCAATATTCCAAGGATTTTTCGTCTTTTTAAAACTTGAGTTTTCCGTGGATGATCCCATGGCGAACTCGTCCATATTTAATTTCCCAATCGTAATCGTTTCAGCTTCCTGAAGCTTTGTCACAACAGTAGCATCATAGATAGGATCAAAATTATGTAGAATTTGGCTTGCTGCTGTTGTTCGTAAATCCTTCGTTACAATATTGTCCTTAACCCCTACCGGCATACCAAATAGCAAACCTTTTGCTTCGTCCGTTCCTAGCTTTTCATCTAGTTTTTTGGCTTGGCTTCGTGCTCGCTCTTCATCTAATGTTAAAAACGCGCCCACTTGGGTTTCGACTTCTGCTATTCTTTTATACGATTCATCTACAAGATCTGACACACTAATTTCTTTTTTATGTAACTGCTCATGAAGATCAGATACTTTTTGATCGAATAAGCTCATATGGTCCCTCCTTACTCAATAATCGGCGGAACTTTGATTTGTCCGTCCTGTTTGTCTGGTGCATTTTTTAAGACAAGCTCTTGCGGCAAGCCTTCTTTTGAAACATCTTCTCTTAATACATTCTTAATATCTAAAACATGGGATGTCGGTTCCACATTTTCTGTATCAAGCTCGTTCAATTGCTCCGAGAATGTAATGATAGCATCCAGCTGTTTTTGAAAATTCACAGCTTCTTCTTCAGTAATCGCAAGTCTCGCTAAATGCGCCACATGCTTTACCTCTTCGATGGATATTCTTGACATCCTCTCACCTCCATAAATTTTTTTGAACTTTTCACACAATAATACACTGATGATATCAAAGTTTTAGGCTTTGGGCAAAGTATTCCACAGAAAAAGCAGTACACTTTTCGTGACTGCTAACTTATTAACCAAATAGTTTTCCAAAGAAGCCTTTTTTCTTTGGAGTTGGATCTATGGTTACTTTCTTTTCGACATAAATGCTTTCCTTATCTATTGCGTAATCATAAGCAAGAACGAGCCCTAGTTCCGAGTCATATTCTTTGTTTGTCACAAGCGTATACTCAACATCATACTGATCGGCTACTTTTTTATACTTAGACAAAAACTCGTAACTCATGTTGCCATTCAAATAGAGATGCGCTTTTTTATTTTCTTTTAGAGCTGTCTCCACCTCTGGATAGATGCCTGGCTCAATCAACTGTGGTTGTTTTAAGGCAATAACAACACGTTCTCGTAAGGTTCCTAAAAATCGGCGTCTTTCATCAGGATTGATTTCCTTTTTCCCATGAATCCCTTGCTGCAAATAATCATCAATATCCGGTCGCATAGATCATCCCTCCTCCTTAAATTTGTATGATACTCCCCTAATAATTGTTCGTATATTAAGTATAACCCAATCATTAGGACAAAAAAATTCCTTCCCTTTTAAAGAGAAGGACAAAATGGAGGTTTACAAATAAAGGTGTAAAACAAGTTTGAAGCCTCTTACTTTGTTGCAGTAAACTGCTCTTCTTCCGTTGAACCTTTTAATGCAGTGGTGGAAGAAGTGCCACCAGAAATCACCATTGAGACTTGGTCAAAGTAACCTGTACCCACTTCTCGTTGGTGCCTTGTAGCCGTATAGCCATTTTCTTCGCTAGCAAATTCTGCTTGCTGAAGCTCTGAATACGCTGCCATTCCACGGTCCTTATACCCACGAGCAAGCTCAAACATACTGTGGTTTAGAGCATGGAAACCAGCTAGCGTGACAAACTGGAATTTGTAGCCCATTTTGCCAAGCTCGATTTGGAACTTTGCAATCGTGTCATCATCAAGCTTCTTCTTCCAGTTAAACGATGGAGAACAATTATATGCTAAAAGCTTTCCAGGGAATTTTTCATGGATCGCTTCGGCAAATCTGCGTGCTTCTTCTATATTTGGTTCGGATGTTTCACACCAAATCAGATCGGCGTAAGGTGCATACGCTAATCCTCTCGCAATCGCTTGATCAAGTCCGGCCTTTGTTCGGAAAAATCCTTCCGGTGTTCGTTCCCCTGTAATAAACGCAGCATCAACCGGATCGACATCACTAGTAATGAGGTCAGCCGCATTGGCATCCGTTCTTGCCACTAGTACAGTTGGAACACCCATTACATCAGCAGCCAGACGTGCCGCAATAAGGTTTCTTACAGCCGTTTGCGTTGGAAGAAGTACTTTTCCGCCTAAGTGACCACATTTTTTCTCAGAAGACAGTTGATCTTCAAAGTGAACACCAGCCGTTCCTGCTTCAATCATGCCTTTCATCAATTCAAAACAGTTCAATTGACCACCAAAGCCAGCCTCTGCATCCGCCACAATCGGAGCAAACCAATCGATCGAGTCGTCTCCTTCCGAATGAGTAATTTGATCCGCGCGTTGTAATGCTTGATTAATCCGCTTTACCACGCTTGGTACAGAGTTCGCAGGATACAAGCTTTGATCCGGATACATATGTCCAGAGAGATTTGCATCTGCCGCCACTTGCCACCCGCTTAAGTATATCGCCTTCAAGCCCGCCTTCACCTGTTGAACCGCTTGATTCCCCGTTAATGCGCCAAGCGCATTTACAAAGTCCTCTTCCTTCACCAGCTTCCACAGCTTCTCTGCTCCCCTTCGTGCCAATGTATGCTCAATATCAATTGAACCTCTTAATTTAATCACCTCTTCGGCAGAATACGGTCTTTCAATCCCCTTCCAACGCGCATCCATTTCCCAGCTCTCCTGTAACTCTCTCACTCTTTCATTTGTCATTGTAAAAACCTCTCCCTTCGATTTTTGTCCCCGTTGTTATAATACAGATTGCTTTACATTTTGTATTATATAACAGAGATTTGGAGATAGGAACCACTTTTTCTAAAATTTTCAGATTATTTTTTCGACAAAATCTCCAAAGCGTAAGGCGAGCCCTGCAGGAAAGCCTGCTTTCTGGAAGGGATTGACTTACGACCTCGAGGGGCTAGCCGCTGGAGCTAGACGTCATCCCAAAGCGGAAGCGGCTTGTTTAGGGCCACAGATAGCACTTTCTAATTGACCGGTTGAGGCTCAGTGGGACTCGATCGGGCAATTAGAACCTCTCTATTTAACCGTCTACCCCCATTTCCAAGTCATCCAGTCAATTAGAATCTTCCTATTTGACCGGTAGCCTTCATTTCCGACTCGAGCGGGCAATTAGAACCTCTCTATTTAACCGTCTGCCTCCATTTTCAAGTCATCCAGTCAATTAGAATCTTCCTATTTGACTGGTAGCCTTCATTTCCGACTCGAGCGGGCAATTGTGTGTCAAAATCGGGAGGTAAACAACAAAAAACCACTCCAAAGAGTGGCACACACATCATTATTCACTAAACTTATACTCAAGCTCTGTAGCCTTTTGGATTAGCTTTTCGTTCGCATCGTAGACATCACTAGTTAGTACTTTTACTGATTGGATATTAGAATTCTCTAAAATAAATCCAACATTCCCTTGCTTCTTTTCACCTGGAGCATACACACCGTGTAATCCGTCTAAGTAAATATCGTTTTCCCATGTGACCTTTTCTCCTTCACTCGTTTCAACAAGTGCAACAGGACCAAAGTTTACTTCTTCGTTGGATGTGTTTGTTACTTCAAAAAACACCTTAACAAAATCAAATTCCTCATCATGAGTTAACATATGAAAATAATCAATCATTCCATAATTTGGACGTAGATGAATGGTCTTTACATCTTTTACAACCAACAGAATGGGTCCAAGAGTAATTGCTTCATTTGGTGTCAGCTGGCTAAGAAGCGTAATTTCTCCTTTACGATCAGTAATCACCTCTCCTGCTTCATCCAGTTCACGATCGTCTGGTACTTGTGGGTTTGGAACATACTCGGTTGTACCTTTTGTTGGTTCTTTCGCAGTTGCAGTTGCTGATACCTTTTCCTCGCTTTGCTTAACCTCATTATTGCAAGCTGTAACAACAGATAAAAGTAACAAAATAATGGCTATAGATATTCTTTTCATAGCTGCCTCCCTTTAAGAAAAAGAACCCGCTGCTTTCCAACGGGATTCTTCTTGCTTATTATTTATCATTAATAACCGTCTTGTTTTTTCCTTTTTCTAATAAGTCAAAGATGATTTTTGCATGATCGGTGTTGTCGATTTGACCAGCAAAACGTTCACTAGAAGGACCATATGCATATACAGGTACGTCTTCTCCTGTATGTCCACCAGTTGTCCATCCAGTATGAGAACGCTCATTAAAAATTTCCTCAATCGCATTATCAATATCAACTGCTTTTTTTGAAGCTACAGTCTCTACTGAAGCAATTTCTGCATCTGTTAATGCAAGAATGCTTTGGTCAATATACTTTGTTAACGTTTCTCTTACATTTGCCCCTGCCGCAATTTCAGCTGCCATAAAGTCAGGAGTACGCTTAGCTGCTGAAATTGGCTCACCGAACCAGTTGTAGACGCCATCCGCTCCAATCGAGTATCCACCTGTCGAGTGGTCAGCTGTTGCAACGACTAACGTGTGCTTATCTTTCTTAGCAAACTCAATAGCTGCTTTAAAGGCCTTTTCAAAGTCTTCCATTTCACTCATAGCACCAACGATGTCATTATCGTGGCCAGCCCAGTCAATTTGGCTACCCTCAATCATTAAGAAGAAGCCATCTTTATCTTTTGATAAACGATCAATTGCTGTATTTGTCATATCTTCTAATGAAGGAACATCCTCCGTACGGTCAATCATCTTCGGAAGTCCGCCTTCTGCAAACAATCCTAGAATTTGATCATTTGTATCATTTAGAAGATCTTCTTTATTTGTTACATAGCTATATCCAGCTTCTTGGAATTCTGTTGTTAAATCACGATCTGCACGATCAAATAGGCTTGTACCACCACCAAGTAGGACGTCTACCTTTTGCTTTCCATTAATTAAATCATCAAAATAATCATCTGCGATGGCATTCATATTTTTTCTGCTCTCATCATGTGAACCGAATGATGCTGGTGTTGCGTGGGTAATTTCAGAAGTTGCTACTAATCCAGTCGCTTTGCCTCTTTCTTTCGCTGCTTCTAACACGGTTTTTACTTCTGAACCGTCATTATCGACTGCGATCGCATTGTTGTAAGTTTTAATACCAGCTGACATAGCCGTAGCTGCAGACGCTGAGTCTGTTACGTTTTGAGCAGGGTCTTCAGGATAGGTCATTTGTTGCCCAACTAGATAATTATCAAATTCAGATTTCCCTACAAATTTTGAGTTATCACTGTCAGTCATATAACGGTAGGCAGAAGTATAGGAAACTCCCATTCCATCTCCAATAAGGAAGATCACATTTTTGATTTCTGCATTGTTGCTCGTACTAGCTTTCGCTTCTACCTCAGTAGTAGAGAATGATCCTACTAAGCTTGTTAAAGCCAACGTTGTGACTGCGGCAAACGGAATGAACTTCTTTTTGAAAGATTTATTAAACATTGAATTTCCCCCTCATACTTTTTAATACAAGGAATATGTTATGAAAAAAGTATGAAGCTATCATTAAGCTAGTTTACTAGTTTTGTAAATTTACAATTTTAGTAAAAAAGAACTGTTTTTCGACAAATCCAGTAACCCATTAACCGAAATATTCCATTTACTGTATCATAAGGCCTAAAATTCGCCCTCTTTTCTGTTTTTTTACCTCTTTACAATTTATTAATATATTGTAAAAAACCACTCGCAAACTCGCGAGTGGTTCATCCTTTATTTACTTTCGATATCATTCTCAACCGCTTCAACAAACTCTTCTTTAATGATTTTCTTCGGTTCGTTTCCTGTTAAGCTAAACACGATAATGGCAATCGTCGCTAAAATAAACCCTGGCACAATTTCATATAATTCAAATGGAATAATGCCAGCGGAGGTTAACTGCTTCCACACAACCACGGTTACAGCACCTGTTATCATACCTGCTAAAGCACCATTTCGGTTCATTCGTTTCCAATAGAGAGACAGAATGATTACCGGACCGAACGCCGCTCCAAATCCTCCCCAAGCATAACTAACAAGGTCTAAGATAGACGCTCCACCTTTTTCAGGATTGCCTGTATATGCAAGTGCAATGGCAACAAGAGCAATAATAATTACCCCCGCTCTACCAACCCACACCAATTCTGCATCACTAGCATTCTTTCGGAACAGCGCTTTGTAGAAGTCTTCGGCTAACGCACTAGAAGAAACCAATAGCTGTGAATCAATGGTACTCATAATTGCCGAAAGAATGGCAGCAAGCAGAATTCCTGATACCCAAGGATTAAACAAGATATCTGAGAAAAAGATAAACACTTTCTCACTATTATTTACGTCGGCTGTAATAAGTGGATTGTCAGCAAAATAAGCAATTCCGACCAATCCGACAATAATTGCTCCAACTACTGAAATGGTCATCCAGCTCATCCCAATCCATCTTGCTTTTCTTACTTCCTCCGTGGAACGAATCCCCATAAAGCGAGTAATGATATGTGGTTGACCGAAGTATCCTAATCCCCAAGCAAGTAATGAGATCGTTCCCATTGCCGTTACTGAATCAAATGCATTCAGATAGGAAGGATCAATACTGCGGATGGCGTCCATCGATTCACCCCAACCACCTAATTTCGCAATAGCAACAATCGGAACAATCACCAATGCTAAAAACATTAATAAACCTTGGAAAAAGTCCGTCCAACTGACCGCTAAGTAGCCTCCTAAGAAAGTATACGAAATAATAACAATGGCTCCAATAAAGAGAGCTGTATTATAAGACATTCCAAAGGTTTCTTGGAATAGCAATGCTCCTCCTACTAAACCTGAGGACGCGTAAAAGGTGAAAAAGATTAATATAACTAACGCGGAGATAACTCGTAGTAAACGCGATTGATCTTTGAAGCGATTTTCAAAAAAATCGGGGACCGTAATCGAATCATTTGCCACCTCAGTGTACGATCTTAGTCTTGATGCAACAAACTTCCAGTTTAAATAGGCACCAATAATTAAACCAACACACATCCAAATGGAATCTAATCCAGTGGCATAAGCAAGCCCAGGTAACCCAAGTAGCAGCCATGAACTCATATCTGAGGCACCAGCACTTAAAGCTGTGACACCTGGTCCAAGACTTCTTCCTCCTAAGACATAGTCCGATAGATTGCTAGTTAGCTTAAACGAGACCAAACCAATGATCAGCATGCCAACTAGATACACAATAAAAGTAACTAACGTAGCTGTTTCCATATTTTTTTCACATTTCCCCTCTCAACGTTTTTATTGGCTCATACAATTATTTTGTAAAATTATACACATGAATTCTTACCGCGACCGAACCAACATAACAAGCGTAGCATACATACTGGGTTCTATCTAACTGAATTATCTGAAAACTAATTCATTAATTTATAAATATTCATAGTATTCATATACTCATAGGGCTCAACCCACCATTTACTGATATGTATACACTGAAATTCATAAAATTAAGTTGGGAAAATGGGTTTTTGAGGGTGAATTCTAGTGAACTAAGTCCTACATTTTCTTGTGGTTATGATGAATCCTCAAGTTATGTTTCCCTGGGCCTGACGTCATAAGTCTGTTTTTATGACTCCTCCGACTCATTTATCCCTGCTCCGCGCGTCATAACACGCTTCTTATGACTCCTCTCACTCGTTTTCCCCTGCTCTCGCGTCATAACCCACTTCTTATAACTCCTCTCACTCATTTTCCCCTACTCTCGCGTCATAACCCACTTCTTATGACTCCTCTCACTCGTTTTCCCCTGCTCTCGCGTCATAACCCACTTC
>WTKE01000014.1 GCA_011524525.1 Bacillus sp. (in: firmicutes)
CATATAGTATATATTTTTAAGAACCAACCACTATATATTGTGTTTAGGTCAAACTCCTTCAAATTTGTCAAACTCAAAAAAATTAAGAATCTAGCGAAAAGAGATGATTTTTGTAGATTTTCGAGCGAAAGCGATAAATTTTAACAAATTTCGCTCCTTGCTTTTTCTATTAATGAGACAAACCTACGTACTACAGGCTTTTTTCCTATAACTTTACAAAAAAAAGAAAAGCGACATATTTCGACGCTTATCTTTTATAATTCCACTCATCACTCTCATAACGTTCGCGCGCTAGTTTATGAACATATTCTAGCTGCTCTTCCGAAAGTTCAAATGGTTGCAACTCTATATTTAGCCCTTGTTCGAATCCCTCTTTAAAAGCATGCTTGGCTTCTTCTATCTCTATTTTTCTTGAACTAATCTCATTAATGGCCACAGCCTTGTTTTTAAAGGCTTTTTGCATGCGTTCTTTTACTCTTTCGTTCGGGTATTTAAAAAGACTAAACAGCGTATCTTCATCTATATCTAGTAGGATTGAACCATGCTGCAAAATAACACCTTTTTGTCTTGTTTGCGCACTTCCTGCCACTTTTCTTCCCTCTACAACGAGCTCATACCAGCTGGGGGCATCAAAGCAAACGGCTGAACGAGGATTTTTTAGCGAATCTCTTTCCTCTGCGGTTTTCGGAACCGCAAAGTAAGCATCTAACCCTAGTAACTGAAAACCTTTTAAAATTCCTTCAGAAATTACACGGTATGCTTCAGTCACCGTCTTAGGCATGTCGGGATGTGCTTCTGACACAATAACACTATAGGTCAGTTCTTGGTCATGAAGTACCCCTCTCCCGCCGGTTGGTCTACGTACGAAACCAAGGTGATGTTCTTTCACCTTATCAAGATCGATTTCCTTATCAACCTTTTGGAAATATCCTATAGAAAGAGTAGCCGGATTCCAGCCATAAAAACGGATGATTGGCGGAATCTGTCCTTTGCTATGCCAATCAAGTAATGCTTCATCCAATGCCATATTAAAAGAAGGAGATCCTTCTCCTGAATCAATGAAACCCCATATTTCTTTGTTCATAATGAAACCTCTTTTTCTAATGTTGAAATCTAGCTCTATTAGCTTAACAAATGAAACGAGTGAAGGAAAGTAACATGTACTCAAAAATTAACTTGTTCCTCTTTACCCAAAGTCACAACACCGATATAATATAAGTTGGCGTGATGCTTGTTCGAAAGGAGACATGTAACTTTATGGATACTCTTTATTTTATCCTTATACTAGTAGTTGCCATTATCGCTTACTCTGTGATTACTTGGCTCTACCAACGAAAAATTGTAAAAACACTGAATGAACAACAATTCCGTGAAGGCTATCGGAAAGCTCAACTAATTGATGTGCGTGAACCGAACGAGTATGAAGCAGGACATATTTTAGGAGCTAGAAACATTCCACTATCGCAGTTTAAGATGCGTATGAAAGAAATTCGTCCTGACAAACCGGTTTATCTATATTGCCAAAGTGGGATGAGAAGTGGCCGTGCAGCACAAACACTTTACCGTAAAGGCTATAAAGATCTTTCTCACCTTGAAGGCGGATTCAAAAAGTGGTCTGGTAAAATTAAAGTGAAGTAAGTGAAAAGGATTCCTAGCTCTTTAGAGCTGGAATCTTTTTTTTCTAAAAAACAAGCACGACATCTGTCGTGCTTGTTTCCTTTACATCTTTACGCCTGATACCTTAAAATTGGCTTTCTCGCTGCTGTCGTTTCATCTAATCTACCAATAACCGTTGTGTGTGGGGCTTCTTGAACGATTTCAGGGTTTTCTTCTGCTTCCTTTGCAATTTGAATCATTGCTTCGATAAATGCATCTAGAGTTTCCTTCGACTCTGTCTCGGTTGGCTCAATCATGATACATTCCTCTACATTTAGAGGGAAGTAGATAGTTGGTGGGTGATAACCGAAATCCAACAGGCGCTTTGCGATATCTAGAGTACGAACACCCAGCTTCTTTTGTCTCTTTCCACTTAGTACGAACTCATGTTTACAATGTCTGTCAAACGGTAAGTCAAAATATGGTTCAAGACGTCTCATCATATAGTTCGCATTTAATACCGCGTATTCCGTCACTGCTTTTAATCCATCAGGACCCATTGTACGAATATACGTATACGCTCTTACATTAATTCCAAAATTACCATAGTACGGTTTCACACGTCCAATTGACTGTGGACGGTCGTAGTCCAATACAAATACTCCGTCCTTCTTCGTAACGACTGGCTTTGGTAAGAATGGAATTAAATCTTTCTTCACCCCAACAGGACCAGAACCAGGACCCCCTCCACCATGCGGACCAGTAAATGTTTTATGAAGGTTTAAATGGACAACATCAAAGCCCATATCTCCTGGTCTAGCTTTAGAAAGAACAGCATTTAAGTTTGCTCCATCGTAATAAAGTTTTCCACCAGCTTCGTGAACAATCTTCGCCATTTCAAGGATATTTTCTTCAAATAAACCAAGAGTGTTTGGATTGGTTAGCATTAAGGCAGCCGTGTCTTCTCCGACAACACTTCTTAGGTCATTTAAATCGACTAATCCATTGTCATCGGATTTAACAGTGATTGTTTCAAATCCTGCAACTGTCGCTGAAGCTGGATTTGTTCCATGAGCGGAGTCAGGTACAATTACTTTTGTTCTTTTCACGTCCCCGTTTGCTTCATGGAAAGCACGAATGAGCATAAGTCCCGTCCACTCACCATGTGCTCCCGCTGCGGGCTGTAATGTCACTTCATCCATACCCGTAATTTCAATTAGATGCTCCTGAAGATCATACATAAGCTCCAATGCACCTTGAACAGAGCTCTCATCTTGAAGCGGGTGAATATGAGCAAAGCCAGCGATACGAGCGACGTTCTCGTTGATCTTTGGGTTGTATTTCATCGTACAAGATCCAAGAGGATAAAAACCAGAGTCCACTCCATGATTTCTTTTTGAAAGAGCAGTGTAATGACGCATAATATCAAGCTCAGAAACCTCAGGTAAATTGGGTTCTTCAGCACGTAAATAATCCGCTGGAATTAAATCATCTAAGTTCACCTCAGGGATATCCATCTCTGGGAGACTATACCCTACTCGGCCAGAGGTACTTAATTCAAAAATGAGCGCTTGGTCTTCCTTATGCATGATAATCCCCCATTCTATCAACAAACAGATCTATTTCTTCTTTTGTACGTAGTTCAGTCACTGCCACAAGCATGTGATTCTTTAACTCTGGATAATCACGACCGAGATCATAACCTCCAATGATCCTTTCCTGTAATAACTGTTGGTTTACTTCTTTCACAGGCTTATTTAAAACAACAACAAATTCGTTAAAACACGGTCCATTAAAGGCAATGGTGAACCCTTTATTTTCAAATGCTTTCTTTGCATAGTGAGCTCTTTGGATATTGCTCACAGCCATCTCTTTGACTCCTTTTTTACCTAAGGCAGTCATTGCGACAGAAGCAGCTAGAGCATTCAACGCTTGGTTTGAGCAAATATTAGATGTTGCCTTATCACGTCTGATATGTTGTTCTCTTGCTTGAAGCGTTAAAACAAACCCTCTTCTTCCTTGATCATCCTTTGTTTGACCAACAAGACGACCAGGAATTTTACGAACCAACTTATTCGTGACAGCAAAATAACCGCAATGTGGTCCACCGAATGATGTTGGAATTCCAAACGGTTGTGCATCTCCCGCTACAATATCAGCACCAAAGGCTCCAGGAGGTGTTAATGCACCAAGGGACAAAGGATTGCTTGATACGACAAACATTGCTTTGTTCGCATGAATGATTTCCTCGAGTTTTTTCATCGGCTCGATTCTTCCAAAGAAGTTTGGATACTGAACAATAACAGCTGCAATATCGTCACCCATTTCGCTCTTTAAAGCCTCTAAATCAGTGACACCATCTTGGTATGGAATCTCTACGACTTCTACGTATTGTCCTTTTGCATACGTTTTGACTACATCCTTTGTTTCCGGATGTACCGTACTAGAGAGAAGCACCTTTTTACGCTTTGTATGACCAGAACTTAGCATCGCTGCTTCTGCCAAAGCGGTACCACCGTCGTACATAGAAGAGTTAGCTACGTCCATACCTGTTAATTCACAAATCATTGTTTGAAATTCAAAGATCGCCTGCAACTCACCTTGTGAAATTTCTGGTTGGTATGGTGTATAAGCAGTGTAAAATTCTGAACGAGAAAGAACATGATCCACAATAACAGGCATGTAATGATCATACACACCAGCTCCTAAAAAAGAAGTATGTGAGCGTAAGTCGGTATTTTTAGAAGCCAAAAGAGTTAATTCTTTTAATAAGGCTGTCTCCGATTTAGCTTTTTTAATATTATATTCTCCCTTAAACTGAACACTTTCTGGAATATCGTTAAAAAGCTCCTGAATATCGGAAATTCCGATTTCATCTAGCATGGCTTTTTTATCGGTTTCTGTCATTGGTAAGTAGCGATGCTTCATGACGTTTGTTCCTCCCTTATTTCTTTTCCCTTTTATAAAATGGTGTTGGGATCACTTTTACCTTCAAGCGTTTCCCACGAATCTCAATGGTTAGATCCGACTCATTAGATACGACTGCTGAATCCACTAACGCTAAGCCAATGTTTCTTTTCAACGTAGGCGATTGTGTTCCAGTCGTTACTTCTCCTACAAGTTGTTCACCCACATACACCGGATAACCATGTCTTGGTATGCCTCGATCAATCATTTCAATTCCTATTAGTTTACGAGGGACTCCAGCTTCCTTTTGCTGCTTTAAAGCTTGCTTCCCAATAAAATCTTCCTCCTTATTTACTTTCACAGCGAAACCAATACCAGCTTCTAACGGAGAAATCGAGGAAGAAAGCTCCTGACCATAAAGGGCCAAATTAGCTTCGAAACGAAGGGTATCACGAGCGCCTAAGCCGCAAGGAAGAACGCCGTCTTCTTTACCAGCCTCAAGAATGGTTTCCCATAAGAAAGTCGCATCTACACTCTTACAGTACACCTCAAAGCCATCTTCTCCGGTATACCCAGTTCTAGAAACAAGTACCTCCTTTCCTCCGATGGATACTTTCTCTTGAAATTTAAAATATCCAATTGTCGAAAGATCAGCTGTATCAACTAGCTTCTGAAGAACCTGTTCAGCAAGGGGGCCTTGAAGAGCTAACTGGCCCATTTGTTCAGAAAGATTCAGAAGCGTTACATCCCCTTCAACATGATCGTTTAACCATGTAAAATCTTTTTCAATATTTGAAGCATTTACAACAAGCAGATAATGATCGTGATTCAATTTGTAGATTAGAAGATCATCGACCGTACCACCATTTTCGTAACACATTGCCGTGTATTGCGCACCACCACTTTGCAGCTTTGATACATCATTCGTCATCATTTTTTGAAGAAAGGACAAACTGTCTGTCCCTTTCACTTCAACTTCTCCCATATGAGAAACATCGAACAATCCCGCTTTCGTTCTTACAGCCTCATGTTCTTCTTTTATGCTTGAAAATTGAACAGGCAGTTCCCATCCTCCAAAGTCAATGGTTTTCCCACCATATTGTTGATACACGTCAAAAAGCGGTGTTCTTTTTAGTTGCGCCACTATCATTTCCCCCTTTTCAAATCATAAAAAAAGGACAGAGACCCCCCTCTTATATAAGAAAGGTCTCTGTCCTGGCACCTGAAAGTTTACCGTTTGGCTGTCCCCTTTGGTGGCTTCAAATGAATGAAGCGCTCTCCAGAGCTGCGTCAAACAAGAGTTCTTTTGCCTGAGAGATTCACAAATTTTTGTTTGCTCCTTCGGCGCTACTTAGAAGTAGTCTCTCCCCTTGTTCTCATTCGCATTATAAAATTTCCCAATTTGGATCATACTAAGCTGTACTATAGAACATTCGTCAAAATAAACTATAATGTGACAAATTTCAAAACTTTTAAGATATTATCATCCTACCATTTCGAAACCCATACGGCAATATATTTATCGATCAAAAAAGGGAGTTGTTTTTAATGACGGTAGAGATTGAGTTTGATTCTTCTTGGCAGGAGGGACTGGTAGAGAAAATTACAAATGACGGCCCTTGGGGGAACTTTGAGTTATATAAGCTAGCAGTAGAGGTAGAAAAACATACGGTTATTGATAATTTTGAGGGTTTACAAGCTCCCAAACATCTTCCTAATTTAACACCGCTTCCTCATCAGCTAGAAGTTGCCAAACAAGTTGTTGAAAATATGAACGGAAAAGCTATCCTTGCAGATGAAGTAGGTTTGGGGAAAACAATTGAAGCAGGGCTTATTTTAAAAGAATACATGATTAGAGGTCTGGTGAAAAAAGTCCTTATTCTTGTTCCCGCCTCTCTTGTTACCCAATGGTCATATGAATTAACAAGTAAATTTTATATTCCGGCAGTTGCACAACGAAAAAGCTATGTGTGGGAACAGTGTGATGTGGTGGTATCTTCAATTGATACAGCAAAACGTGCTCCTCATAGAGAGATCATTCTCTCTCAAGATTATGATCTGATTATTATTGATGAAGCACATAAATTAAAAAACAATAAAACAAAAAACTATGAATTTGTACAAAGCTTAAAGAAAAAATTCTGTTTACTCTTAACAGCAACCCCGATTCAAAATCGAGTAGGTGAGATTTTCAACCTTGTCTCTCTCTTAAAACCTGGTCATCTAGGAAATGAATCTGTGTTTAATGAAAAATATAAGAAGGATTCCCGAGATATTAACGATAATGAACATTTAAAAGAGCTTGTAAATAAAGTGATGATTAGAAATCGTCGAGCAGACACAGGCATTGAATGGACGAAGAGAAAAGTTGAAACAATCCCTATTGAGCTTACTAAGGAAGAGCAGGATTTGTATGATTCTGTTACGGAACTACGGTCAGAAGGGGACTGGACAACTACTTCCGCATTCTCAGTCATGACCTTGCAAAGAGAAGCATGCAGTAGTAGAGAAGCCGTCTTTTTCACATTAAAAAATATGCTTGAAAAGAAAGAAAATCCCACTAATGAATATCAGGATCAAATCACCTATTTAATTGAGAAGGTAAACGCCGTTCATACGAATTCGAAGGCAGTTAAAGCACTGGAACTGATTCAACAAGTAAATGATAAAGTTATTATCTTTACGGAATACCGAGCCACTCAGCTCTATCTACAATGGTTTCTAAAGCAAAACGGAATCAGCTCCGTTCCCTTTCGTGGAGGATTTAAAAGAGGTAAAAAAGATTGGATGAGACAGCTTTTTGAAAACAATGTACAGGTCCTTATTGCAACCGAAGCAGGAGGAGAAGGAATTAATCTTCAGTTCTGTAATCATATCATTAATTTTGATCTGCCTTGGAATCCTATGAGACTTGAGCAACGTATCGGAAGAATTCATCGCCTAGGGCAAGAAAAAGACGTGATGATTTATAATTTTGCAACTAAAGGAACAGTGGAAGAACATGTCCTTAAGCTACTACATGAAAAAATTAATTTATTTGAAAAAGTGATTGGTGATCTCGATGATATACTTACTCGTTTAGAGTTTGGTAGCTTTGAGGATCATCTTTCAGATATATTCGGAAACTCCACCTCTGAAGGGGAAATGCGAATAAAAATGGACAACCTAGCCTCCATGATTCAATTTGCTGAAGAAGTAAAGGAAGGTGATTATCGTGCAGCAACAGGAAATTCATAATTTTTTGGTGAAGTACTTTACTGCTAACCAATGTGAAATACTTGAAAATACAGGTTCATATCTATCTGTGCAATTAACAGTTGAACTAGATAAGGAATTAATGAATCGCCCGTTTTATTGGCATTACTTGGAAAAAACAGGTGGAGTTCCAAATCCTATGAAACTTACGCTTATTACGGATCAAAAAAAGACACCTGACGATATGAAAGGCGAGGTCATCCATTTTGGTTCGCCAAGACTTCATCAAATATTTAACTCAACTAAAAACCTTGCGGGTTATATCCGACTCTATGAAGATCATCAAGCAACGATGGGTCAGCAAGTACCATTACGTCCTTGGTTAGGAATGAATGTAAAAATCTCCTATCAATGTGACCGAAAAAGAGACGTCTTTCGGTCGATAGGTCTACAATTAATTAATGGACAAATAATAGAGAACTTCCACGATGAACTAGTAAGATTACAATTAGCTCGCAAAATACCTGATTACTCCTTTACCTTATCACCACTGATTATGCCGAATAGTGGGGTATTACGAATTCAGAATATGATTCGTTCAAACATTCTTGAAGAAGATCATTCATGGGCAAACGAAGCTAGAGAACGCTGGTCAAAAGACTTGAGATTGCTGGAGCATTTCTATGAAGAAGTGGAGGAAAAAGGCGAAAGCTATGAGAATGAAAAAAGAGCCTTACAGGAGCAATACGAGCCAAAAGTTCAGATTTCAATTATAAACGGCGGTATTTTTTACTTGTCTGAAAAAGCAATGTAAAGGGAACGACTCATTTGTCATTCCCTTTAAATGATTTCTCTCTCTTTCCTCTATTCATCATAATGACATATGGAAGAATACCAAACCAGCGAAAAGCAAATGCTTCTCTCGTTTCTTTCTTTTCCTTCCTCAGCTTTTTTCTTTCTTCCTTCGGTTGATCAATATATTTCACTACCGTTTGTGTAATGTACTTCACATAATCATTTATTGCGCTCATGTTTTCTTGCCTCCCTTATAGTCTTTAACAGTATGACCAAATACTAGTTAACTAAACCCATAGGGAGCTACACTGGTAACATCCATTTTACTAATTTTCCGCTACCTACCTCATATTGGGCTATCGCTTTAACAGAAAGCGTACCTTGAATCATAAAATAAGTAACTTCTACATATTGGTTAGAAATCTGTTTTACTGTGTACGTCACTTTAGTGTCAGTGTATGTTGCCATTCCATCTACAGGAAGTAACCCTCCTGCCATTTCCTCAGAAATCCTCTTTGATGTGAGCAAAAATAAATACTGTCGTCTTTCTTGTTGATTGACTGAAGCCACGATCCCTTTTTCCGAAACATACTGATTAAACTCAATCGTTAAAAAAAGAGAGACTAGTAGAAAAATAAATAAACTAATAGGATACATAAACCCCTTTTCATTCATGAGCCCCCCACCACCTGAAGGAAAGGAAACAGTTGGTCCTCATATACAATATTCTTATTATCAATAACAAGAATGGAGATACTATTTTGATTTTGTTTGAACTCAACACTATTAATATTTTGCAAAACGATTTCATGACCTTGAAATTGCACCAATCGACGGATATATGGCCCATATTTCTCATATGTGACTAATTCCCCTACAGTTTGCATATATAGCTTTCCGTTTTTCACTTCAACATAATCACAACCTTGAAGCTCCGTATTTAATTGACTAATAAAGAGCTCAAATTCTAACTGTTGTGTGCGGTTTGCTACATGGTTCATGTTCAAAATAATTGAAAAAATATAAGGTAAAAAAGAAGCTAGCATACAATAAATCGAGAAAGATACCAACATCTCTACCATAGTAGATCCTTGATTATTAAAAACTGTCACATAGGAGAACTTCCTCTTTATAGGCATTTTCATAGCTTACACACACCTCATTTTTAGACACTTCCTTTATCAAAGTAAATGACCTCCCTTTTCTTTGTACTGTTAAGTGGTCTTTGATAACTCCGGTAAACATTGATTCCTGCAAAGAGTCATATAATATTTTTGATGCCTCTCGACTATATTGCGTATTGAGCGACTGCTTGCTTACCTGAATAAACATTGGTAGTAAAAATAAGGTTAGAACCAACCAAATGGACAGAGACAGCAAAAGTTCAACAAGGAAAAAGCCATTAGTTTTGTACAACATAAAATCTCCCCTTCCCTATGTTAAACGTAAATTTATATCGTTCTGCTTGTATATCGATATACAAAGTACCAAAGGTATTTATATTTCCAGAGGTGTTATAGCGAAAATATAAGTTTTGTGAACCCTCCCTAATATTCACCTTGTTTGAGTAGATTCGATCGACAATATATTTTCCATTCTGATCCTTTCCGTAATATCGATGAGAGAGAGGGAGGATATTCACAGAAACAACTGTATGATTTGAAATAGCATATTGTTGCATATAATAAAGGTCATCTTTGAATTGTGAAAAAAAGAGCTGTTTGTCGAGGAAAAACATTTGAGGACGAACAAAAAGAAAAGAAAACGAGACAATCAAAGCAAACATACTTAACACAAAAATAGATTCTATTAATGTAAACCCATTATTGTTATTCATTGTTAGCTGTAACCACTCCAGTAGACGAAATCGATACGATATCTCCATTTGGACAGGAAGATTGGTTTTCTTGTAAATACCCTTCTGTTTGCAATTCTGCCAAACCAGTTGGCAAACGTTTTTTGTCCATTTCAAAAGACTGAACCTGTGCTTCTACCATTTTTATAAAAGCTTCACATCCTTTTTCCTTAATATTACTGTTATGCTTGCTGATATTCGGTACTGCAATGATTAATAATACTGATATCACAAGTAAAACAATCATCATTTCAATAAGTGTAAAAGCCTTCTCATTTTGAATGAATCTTTTCATTTTTATCTCTCCTTAAGGTTATATACCATCCATTAAATGAAACATTGGAAGCAGGATGGATAAATACATTGAAATAACCAATAATCCTACAAGTAGATAAATAGACGGTTGAATAAATTTCATAATATAGTTCACTTTTTCTTGGAATCTATTCATACAATAGCCGCTAAAGAAATAAAGCTCTTGATCAAGCCGTCCATTTTTTTGCCCATGCTGAATGACCATTGATAAATCACTTTCAAATATTCTCTGCTTTCTTATGATTTCTTCAAGACTAGTCCCTTTTAATAGATGTTGCTTTAAATAAGCTCCTAGTTCTTTATCAAACTTGTTTTCTTTATTTCCTTCGAAGAGACTAACCGCCTCATAAATCGAAAGTCCCCCGCCTAACAAATAACTCAATTGCACAGAAAAATAGTGAGTAATTAATAATTGAAAAAACGGACCACACCACGGAATTGATACTAAAATCTTCTTTTGTTTTATAGCGGAATAGTTTCTGAACGTAAAAAGATAGTAACTAGTAATTATAAGTAGAGTTATGACTACGAGAGTGCTAACGAAGGGGATAGTAGAACCAATAAGTATGATAGCCCGTGTGAAGAGGTTTGGAGGCAAGCCCATGGATTGAAAGAGGGATACAAACTTTGGTAATAAAAATTGATCAACAAATACAAAAAGGAGAATAGTGGTAAAAACAAGAATAAGTGGATACGTTAAAACTTTAATTAGTTCTCTCTTATCTTTTTGCTGCTTCAACATATATTTACTTGCTTCTATATACGCGTGAGCTTGGCCACCATGTTGTTCTGCAAAATACACATAGCTAACTAAGGTTTGATGAAATCCTAATTTTTGAATCACTAACGAAAAAGCAAAGCCCTCTCTTAGTAATTTTATGCTATTTTTAAGCTGGAATTTCTTCCCTTCTGCCATCTGTAAGGAAGTAGATTCCAAAGCTTCGGCAAGAGAGTATCCCCTATCCAGTAATTCTCCCACATGTTTTAGCAAGTTGGATTGTTCCGTTAATAACCACTTATCAGATTTCATTGTCTAACACCCATCGATCATACTCCGTTTCTTTTATAAACCCTAGTGCGATTCCCTTTGATATGATCTTCCTTAGAGTCGTATAGTCATACACTCTTTTCTCGCCTCTTGCTTCATTAATAACATGATGTAAAGGTTGACCAGCTAATATCTCAAATACACATGCTTTCTTTGAACGCTCGCAAACAAAACAAGCACTTGTACATTCAGCTGTACAGAGTGTACAACTAAGTTCCACTAACCTTTGAGCTGTTACAGCCACAAGAGTTTGTTCAATTTCAATCCAATCAACTCCAAACTCAAGGAGTCGATAAATGGCCCCCTTTGCATCTCGAGTGTGCATGGTTGATAACACAAGATGACCTGTCAACGCTGCTCTCACGGCCGTTTTGGCTGTCTCACTGTCCCGAATTTCCCCCACCATAATAATATCTGGATCATGACGAAGGATGGCTTTTAACCCAGTCGCATAGGATATTCCAGCCTTTTCATTCACTTGAACCTGTAAAACAGCGTCACTTTCCTTTTCAATTGGATCTTCTAAAGCAATCACATTTCGGTCAAAAAGATTCGTGCTCTTCTCGAGCAAGGAGTATAAGGTTGTGGTTTTCCCACTTCCAGTAGGACCAGTCAAGATAATTAATCCGTGGGCATGTTTAAGTAAGGCAAGAAGCTTATTTGTCATATAAGGGAATAAGGAAACCTGGTAGGAAGGGTTTGATTGATGCTCGGGGAGCAGTCGTATGACTAAACTTTCTTTTTTGTTGCCAGGAAGAGTAGAGAGGCGCAAACCAATTTGCTGACGGTCGACCAATATCGAATAGGAACCGTTTTGGGGACGCCTTTTTTCTCCAATATCCATGGATGCACTGAATTTAAAATGGGAGATTAACCTTTCGCATTCCTCGATAGGAAACGAGTATCGAGTGACGAGACGATGGGCCACTCTGAATTGAACAAGCGTGTCATGCTTTCGGGGGATAATGTGGATATCGGTTGCTTGCTTTGTAACAGCATCCTTCAACATTCGATCGGCTAATTCTTCAATCGAAGTCACCAATAAGACACCACCTTTTCATTTAGATAAACCAATCGTATCACTTCAATAGTAAATGATGGGAGAAAAAGTGTGTATATTTTTCAACAAAACAACCATAATAATTATTACATTACGAAGATGGGCTATAGCCAAGCGGTAAGGCAACGGACTTTGACTCCGTCATGCGTTGGTTCGAATCCAGCTAGCCCAGTTAGAAAAGCGGAGAAAGCTTGTTCAGCCCCGACAGGCATAAGACGAATCTTGCAGGAAGGCTCGCCTTCCGGAGAGATTTGGCTTATGACCCCGAGGGGCTAGCTTTCGTAGCTGGACACAGAAAAGCGGAAGCGCCTGTTTAGCGACGGATGGACTGGAGCGCTTTGACTGAGATAAAGGAAACACGAAGAGCAAAGCGATTCGATGTTGACTTATCGTAGGGAAAAGAGCGAAGTACACTAGTCGCTAGGCGCTGGAGCTAGACAATGAAAAGCGGAGAAAGCTTGTTCAGCCCCGACAGGCATAAGACGAATCTTGCAGGAAGGCCTGCCTTCCGGAGAGATTTGGCTTTATGACCCCGAGGGGCTAGCTTTCGTAGCTAGACAATAAAAAAAAGGAAGACTGCGGTCTTCCTTTTTTTATTACGGTTAGCTACTTTTTTTAATCATTTTTTTATTCGCGATACTTTTCAATGCGTCTGGGTTGTAACCGACCACTAACTTTTTGCCATCGGTAACAATTGGTCGTTTTAGCAATCTAGGTTCTTCAACAAGCATATTGATTACCTGTGAAAGAGTAAGCTCATTCACATCTTGATTTAGATTTTTAAATATTTGACTTCTTGTGGCAAGCAATTCATCCAACCCTTCTGTGGTAAGAGAAAGTAATTCTTTTAGCTCCTCACTTGTCGGTGTTTCTTTAAATAAATGCCTCTCCTCATATGCAACTGCATTGGCTGTTAGCCACTTTTTCGTTTTACGACAAGATGTACAACTTGGATAAGTGAAAAATGTCAGATCATTCATCCTTTTCCCCCGCCTTTTAAGTTGTTTTCATTATTTTGTTAAATATATTTTAACCTTTTGTATAACTTTTGTATAGTTATTTGTTCAATATTTCGCCAACAAGTTGTGAACATTTTATAAACTTATAGTGAATACAGTTTTTACTACCGTCGCCTGTATTATAATGGAATAAATTTAGGGAGATCCGAGAGGTGTGACTAAGATGGAACAAACATTGAAAATAACAAATGTATTATCGGACCCAACTCGTTATTACATTTATCAGTACATTACAAAGAGACATCAGGAAGTTACCGTTCAAGAAATTGCAGACAATTTTAATATTCATCCGAACGTAGCAAGATTACATCTTTCTAAGCTAGAAGATGTGAATATGCTGATCTCGGAAACAAAGAAAACAGGCAAAGGTGGTAGACCTAGTAGGTTATACCGATTGTCCGATGACGTTATTCAGTTGAATTTTCCGTTCCGAGACTATCAAATGTTAGCTAAAATCACTATGGAATCCATGCTCTCTCTTGGAGAAGAAGGCCATAAAGTATTACGTATGACCGGGAAAAGATTTGGTAAGGAAATGATTGAACAAGAAATGGCCAGATCTCATAATGGAGAGTTCCCGACGTTTGAACAAAAGTTAAACACGTTAAAAAATGCTGCAACAATGGCCGGCTTTTATCCCGAATTCGAAGTGAGTGAAGATCAGACACGCATATACTTCCAAATTTTCAACTGTCCATTTAAAGAAATTGCGACGGAACATCCAGATGCTGTATGTGAAACACATCACGAATTTTTAAAAGGGATGTTTGAATCACTATTTAATGAAGTTGAACTTATAGAGAAGCAAAACTTAATCAATGGCTGTGATGCTTGTGCTTATCAAGCACTAATCACGAATTAAAAAGCAAACTCCTGTTTACTTTTTCATAGCGTTTACATTATAATATTGTAAGGTAAGGGACTTGTAGGGTGAAAAGGAGGGATCATATGGATCGTATGTTTAGAGTAATGGGGTTTTGGACAGGTATTTTTGCCGTTATGTTCTACCTAGGGCATATGCCACAAACATCATTGCTATTCTTTGGTCAAACGGGGTTTTTCATTCTGTTAAGCTACCTAAAGCTTTCTGAACGTATGTATATTTATATTTTCGGTGCCTATTTAACAGTGTTCTTCGTTGGCTTTACATACTGGACAACATTTATGATGACACCAGGTGCTGGCGGGCATTAATAGGAACGAATCCCCATATAAAGGGGAAAAAAGCGATGGAATTGATCCATCGCTTTTTATTATATAGAAATCTCCTTTGAAACATTTTTCGATTGAACGACTACTTGAAAATGGCTACTCATTCCACCTGGAGTGATCAAGCTGCGAATCGCTCGGTTTCGTTTACTTTGTTCCGAAAACGGATTAGGATCATAATGATCTTTCAATAAATCCAAAATACCAATTTGCAAGAAGAAATCATCTTGCCTCAAAAATCGTTCTAAGTTAAGGCCATACTTTTTTCCAATCTTAATGAAAGGATCCCACTGTACATGCGAGGTGATATCCATCTCACCTGGTTGTGCAAGTAGATTTGTTTTCATTGTGTGTTTCGAATATCCCCTTAAGCTACCTTGTGAGCGACCTGGTTCTTTCCATTCTGAGTCAGTATAACCGTAATCAACAGTTACTAAAATTCCCGAGTCAATTATTTTTGAAACGTCTTTAATGAATTTAATCATTGCCACGGGTACTTCCGCTCGCTCGTGTTCTTGCAAGTTTCTCATATATTCTGTCACATAAGATTGAACATTCGTGTTTGCAAGTGGGACTAATATCTCCTTTAAGTCCTCGTTCTCTACCGTAATCATCACTTCATGAAGGATCCCCCTTCTCTTCTCGATAACATGTACAGGAAGAGCATCGAATAACTCATTCGAAAAAATCATTCCACGAAAACCTTTAAGCTTACTCAAGCTATCAATTATTTTAATTTCCCCATTATTGATCCCTTTTTGTATAAGCTCCTGATGAAAAGGACTAGCCTCTAAAATATAATATGTAATCGGATCAGTAGTTAACATACTCCATTCTTCCAAGAAACTTTGAGCAAATCTTCCTGATCCAGCGCCGATTTCACAAACATTAGCAGGGATAACCCCCTTGGAAACTTGCTTATAGTACCACCTTGCAATTAGCTGGCCATAAATATTTCCAATATTACTTGTTGTAATAAAATCTCCTTGACGACCAACCTTGTCCCCAACTTTCATATAATAGCCACTTTCCTTATCATATAAAGCTACTGACATATATTCAGCATAAGAGATTTGCTGATGTTTGGATGAAATGATTATTTCTTTTATCTTTTCCTTCACTAGATACCCCCTATTGACACAGTATTTATTTTGTAATATCGTAATATTAATTAACCATCTCTCCCAAAGAAGGAATGGTAGAATCCCTATAAAAGACCCTACTCACATGAGAAGGGTCTTTTCACTTGTTAAAAACCATTTAAAAAAGGATTGGAATCCATCTCGTCACCAATAGTTGTTGTGTATCCATGTCCAGGCAATACTAACGTTTGTTCGGGAAGTACGAGCAGTTTGCTATGAATACTCTTTAGAAGCTGATCATGATTTCCACCAGGCAGGTCTGTTCTTCCTATGCTCTGATGAAACAACGCATCTCCTGAAATAACAAATTCTGCTTCCTCAAAGTAAAATGAGACACTACCTGGAGAGTGCCCAGGCGTCTCAAATACGGAAAAAGTAAAGTCTCCAATGGTTATGATTTCTTCCTTTTGAAAGAAACTATTTGCTGGCTTTACTGATGTAGAGACGGGCATCATAAAGAACTTCGAACCGTTTAAAGAAGGATCTCCTAACCAGTTTTCTTCTTTTTTATGTATGTATACGGGTACACGATAATGGTCTCTAATGATGTCTACTGCTCCAATATGATCAAAATGAGCATGTGTCAAAAGGATTGCTTGTGGTACTACTTTTCTCTTTTCTAGTAATTGAATAAGTTTTTTCCCTTCATCACCCGGGTCAATAACAAGGCAATGACTTCCTTCGGTTACGATATAGCTATTGGTTTGTAACGGACCGAGGGGAACCTGTTCCCATTTCATAAAATTTCCCTCCATATCATTTGAACATAAGAATATTTTACACTAGTTTTATGGAAAGGAGAAATATGGCTTACGGAATTGAGGTCAAGAAAGTGTCACTTTTAGACCTCGACAAATGGGATAAAAACCGATACAATAAAATACGAATGTAAACACTTACGTTACATAGAATACAGAATATGCACGAAATGATAAAAGGCATTTGTCTTTACCATTTGATAAAGGGGGCTGTCAAAGTGGGATTGGTCATTATATTTGCTTTAGTTACATTGCTAGCAGCATACGGAGCATTTAGTTCATTAAAAAACAAAAATTTCCTAGGACTATTTTTTGCTGTAGGAACTTTAGCTGTTTTTGGTTTCTTTACAGTTATGACTGTGATTCACCATGGATATCCAGCAACGCACTAACACAAATAGCGAAGCAATAAAAAAGGACTGTGAAAAGAAATTTTCGCAGTCCTTTTTTATTCTTCTATTAACCTTAATTCCTTTTTCTCTCCGAGGAGGAGGAGGTTCTCCAGGTTGTACCCGTACAGACATAATGTTCCGTTAGGAGAGCAGCTGATAGGTTCATTTACCAAGTCCTCAATAACAACTTGCTCCTCATCAGACTCGACTGAAAACTTGATAAGGTCGAATGTTCCTTCGTAGGTGTCAATATCCGAACTATATTTTGGCTTAAATGTATAGAACACGTGAGAATCCTTGTTATAGTCATAAAAAGGAACGAACCATCCTGAAAAATTCGACAGCTGTGGCAATAACAATCGTGACTTCTCTTGAAAGTCATGGTCATAAAATGTGTAGGTTCCTATAGATGATTCCTCATTGGAGTCTATAGTTATGCTAAGCGTATGTTTCGGAAAAACATCTATCTGATAGATATCCTTCAAGACATCTTTACTTACTTTACTATTAATATTATATTTTTTTAACGGTGCAGAAAGCGATGGACTATCCGCACGCCAATCAAGATAAAGAAGTTCGCTAACATTACTCCAATACGCAAATGGTTGAGGGATGATTATTTGTGAAAGTGTATTATTGCTTATATCTAATGTATACGTGTGATACTGCCAATCTTCTGTAAAGCTCGTTATTAGCAAAAGATTTTCATTGTATTCATTCCATTCGATAGCCAATTCATTCGAAGGTATCTCTGACGACAGAATGATTTTTCCACTTGATGAAATAATCGTGACCAATCCCATACTTGAATTAGGTGAGGAATGAATAAGTATGCTGTTTCTAGTAGGACTAACAGTTACCGAAACAATAGAATGGACACTCGAATACAACAATGTCGACTGACCTACCACAATGTCATAAGAATATAAGGCAGAGCCCTCACTAGTTTCGGTAACATACAATATGGTTTGATTATCTAACCAACCACTAGCGGAAGAAAAACTTCCTTTCATCTCTTTAATGGGCAGAATTACCTCACCACCAGCAAAGGAAAGAGGTATTTCCTTCTTTTTTAATTCATGATTATGTAATGATTGAGGTAAATTATTTGGGACACTTTCCTTACTACACCCAAATAATAGAACAACCAATAGAAGGAAAAGAATGAGATAAAGTGCCTGTTTAATTTTTACTAATAACACCATTCTTTTCCTCCTCAAAGACAATTAAATTTATTTTACCTTTCTCTACCACGGTGAACAAGTAAAATCTTTCCTAAACATACATAGCAGCTAAGAAAATCCCTAGCATCTCATGGTATATCTTTCTATACTGTGATAATGGGAGTGGATTGATTCCTTTCCCAAGCTCAATCGTAAAACCAGCCTGTTTAAACTCTTGTATAAACCAATCCTTATAGCCTGCATGGCTGTCAATATACTGTACAGAACGGTATCCACTTACGCGTTCAAACTCGTTTGCAAGTGAATGTGACTCCGAAGGTTCTAACCCCTCATAACCCCAATAAAACTCTTCTCCTTGTGTGTGAAAGGCCAATAGACGATCGAAATTTCTTTCTTTAGCCAGTTCAGCCATCGCAATTGCCTCTGGTTCCGTTAAAGGTTCATTACCAGGAAAATCTCTAGCCGAAGGTGATTTTGGTATTTTTCTCTCTTTTTCTATTTCCCATTTTGCAGGGAATTGATTATTAAGATCAACTCCACGTATATTTGCTTTCCAACCGATAAAATCACTGCTGTCATCGTTGTATGTTCTCAAATTATTCCATTCACTTTCTAACGGACCATGTAAAACCAAATCCACTCCATCTGGATTTACCATAGGTACGATAGAAATATCCACACGGTTATAAAGCGCCTGAATATCTATTCCTCTGATCGGTCTCCGATTGGTTAATGCTAACAGAAAGGTATTCACTAGCTGCAGGAGTATCGGCGTAGTAATCCATTCATTCGCATGAAAAGAAGCATTGTAGTGTATTTTTAAATCTCCCTTGCCGAACCGCAGCTCATGAATTGGATTTCCACGTACACTTTGCCCTATAGGTTTTGTTGAAACAAAAGGATACACTTCAACAAGCTTTTTGATATCTTTTTCAAGTTGCGCTGAATCATAAAACGTCTGGCCTTGTATGATTGGTTTAATCATTCGCTTTGGAATATTAACAGCTTCACCTTGCTCAAAGCTGTTTGGATTACGCTTCTGATTCACTAGCAATAATGCATCAATGGAAAGATTATAGTTAAGAGCTAGTCTCCAGAAAGCATCATTCTGGCTGACATAATGATTTTCTAGCTCAAAACCTGGAATCTGTATCGTTTGCCCTTTTTCAAGTATCGAATCATTTGTCAGTTTGTTAGCATCTAACAGCAAATGAATTGGCAACATAAATAATTGACTATAATAGTCTAATGAGTCTCCTGTCCGAACCTTAACTTTCAAGGCCATCATCTCCTTCCTTTATCGATTCATATGAAGAAGATGAAAAAAGATTCCTAGAAAGAATAGAGAAATCTGAGCTATAAAAAAGAGCCTACAAAAAGTAGGCTTCTCTTTGATCACTCATTTGTCTCTTTTTTGATTTTCCCAGATTTTTCGTAAAACCGAAGCAAATCTCCGTAAACAATTTTATCAGAGTACTCAAGCTCATTTTTTGCTTTTTCCATGTATGGTTCGCAAGCTTCAACAGAATCAATCGCTTCCCCTGTCGATTTGTCATAACATGTGCCTTTCGTGTATACATAGTCCTTCGTAATAAAGCTTCCGTCACGAAGCACTGTAAACTCTGTATAGTCTTTAGAAAACAGATCCGAACCAAAATCGATATTTTGCTTTGTATCAATTCCAAGTAGGTGAAGGATGGTCGGCTTTAAATCAATCTGACCTGAAACATTGTGAATAACCTTTCCTTCTTGACCAGGAATATGAATGATTAATGGTACTCTTTGAAGCTGTGTACTCTCTAACGGTGTAATTTCTTTACCTAAGAACTCACCCATTGTTTTATTATGATTTTCCGATATACCGTAATGATCACCATACAGGATAATTATGGAGTCCTCATACAGTCCAGTCTCCTTTAAATCCTCGATAAAGAGTTTTAATGCTTCATCCTGATAACGGACCGTAGGAAAATAATTATTTACGGTTTTATTAGTAGAATCATAAGGTTGAATATACAAATCTTCTTCTCCAAGTTCAAATGGGAAGTGATTAGTTAAAGTAATAAATTTTGAGTAGAACGGTTTTGGCATATTTAATAAATGATCGACCGATTGTTCAAAAAATGGAATATCTTTAAGTCCCCAACCAATCGAATTTGTCTCATCTACGTCATAATCACCCAAGGCATAGAATCTTGTATAGCCTAATGAATCATACATTAAATCACGATTCCAGAAGCTCTTGTTATTGGCATGAAGAGAAGCTGTGTAATATCCATTTTCATTTAGAATTTCTGGTGTTGCTCGATACTCATTTTCCGAATGCGTAAAGAATACTGCCCCGCGGCTTAAACCATATAGAGAGTTTTCAACGATAAACTCAGAATCTGACGTTTTACCTTGTGCGGTTTGGTGGTAGAAGTTATCAAAATAATAACTTTCTTTAATAAATTGATTGAGGAAAGGAGTAATTTCTTGGCCATTTACTTCCTGATTAATGACAAAGCTTTGAGTTGACTCCATTGAAATTAAAATCACATTTTTTCCTTTAGCAATTCCAAACATTTCATCACTAGGACGCTTGTAATTTGCTCGAACATAGTTTTCAATATCAACCAATTCACTGCCGTCTGCTAATGCTCTTTGAGCGGATGATTTGGACTGTAAAAAGGCATCGTAAATATGGTAATTGTATGTTCCAATATTTTTGACAAGCATTTCCCTATCAAATGTTCGGGTAAGAAGTTGTGGTCTTTCTGCTTCAGCCAGGCCTAAATTAAAAAATGCAATGGCGGCTGTAAGTAAATAGTACGCACTTATCATTACTTTATTACGATTTCTCTGTTTAGTTAATGTTGGTCTACGTAAGACAAATACAACGATAAGAAAGAAATCAGTGAAATATAAAAGATCCTTCCATTCTAATAGCTCATTCACACTGCTTCCTAAATCCGCCATATTGCTTGTTTGAAACAATACCGGTATCGTTAAGAAATCATTAAAGAAACGATAAAAAACAACATTACCAAACAAAACGGCCGACATAAGAAAACTTGTCGTAATAATGAATCGGCTTTGGCTTTTTTCCTTTAAGAACAAGCTAATACCAAAAATAAGCATTAGAAAACTTAGTGGATTTATAAATAAAATGAACTCTTGTCTCCAGTTTTCAATTTTAATATCAAAGCTAGTTTTATAAACGATATATGTTTTTATCCAGAGCAATACGATTGCAATTGCAATCAAAGGGAATTTTGACCATTTCAACTTGTTCATGCAGATGGTACCTCCTGTTTCTTTGGTCAATGGTATATTTTGGTAGAATTATAGTTAACCAAAAATAATCTTAATACTTTTTTAACAAAAAATCAAACTCATCATTATAATTG
>WTKE01000076.1 GCA_011524525.1 Bacillus sp. (in: firmicutes)
CCCATATCATCTCCTTCATATTTACTTATTTATTTCGATGGCTGAAATATTATTCCTTCTAAAAAACTTATTTTTTCTTTTTTCTTTTCGTAAACTAACTCACAACAACATTTGAAATAAATCGTTTAAGGTAGCATCTTGCCTTTCCCTCTTGAATCGTATAAAATAAAATAGAACAAATGTTCCTATTTTAGTCTGAAAGGTTCGATAAATATGACTAGAATTCCACCGGAAGAAAGAAATATGATTGAGCAAGCCATTTACTTACCAATGGTCCTTACCGTTTTAAATCGTGACATTCAAAGTATTAACAAAAGTACCATTAAGTTAAAGGAACCCTATCTTCATTTGATTGAAGAAACCATGAAGATCGTCCAAAAGGAGCTTAGTGAGATTAAGCGCTATATGAGTAAAAATAAAATGAAAGTATACCAATCCAATCACGACGAAGCGTTTACGATGTTCACCTTTCTTTATAAAGGATACGAAGAGCATCATAATTATTTTAATCCAAGAATTCGAAACAAAGTCCAAGAACTGCTTGAGTATTATTTATTTAAGCGAGAAAACAACAAAACAGAAGCATAAACCTGCTCCTGTTCATATTGCTTTAATGCCCGTAATTTCCATAATCCAGTTGGTTTTCTGACGCCCTCATCTTTTTACCAAAATTCACATACATGGTTCTAGTATCCTCTAGACGTTTTCCTAACTTCGATTGTACTAGCAAGGTTCTTGAGATTTGGTTGTGAAAAGAGTTATAGGAAATTGGAATATTCATAACTTCCTTGTTCGTGAACATGACCGTCGTCTCACTCTTATCACCCTTTTTATAATCGACGATATGCTCATGAGCAAGCCAAATACATTCCGAATTATCGGGGGAAGTGGTTGGAAAAAAATAGATGTAATTTGTAGGGGAAACAGGAATGGGGACCTTGTGTGTAATTCCAGTGAGCTGTCTAACTCCGTCCTTTCTACCTTCATAACTTGATCCAAAAAACTGACAGCTTTTTCTTATGATTTCAATAGGCTTAAAAGGGGAAAGACAAGTATCATCTGTTTCATATACCTTTGAATATGTTTTGCACCCATACGTGGTAGGCATAATCACCATCGTAAATGGGTTAATTTCGTACTCCTCTACCAGATTTCTTTGATGCTGCATTCTCATTCTTTCATCTCCTTATTACAATTTTGATTCACCTCCTATCATATCAGCTTGAATAAAAACAATATCAAATTCTGTAAAAAATTCAGAATTAGTTCACAATTGAAACTTTAACTTTCTAAATTTTTTAAAAATTCTGTTGATATTTTCTGTATTGTTAAATATAATATGAAAAAGACATCAGAGGTGATTTCAATGAAAGAAAAATCTTATACAGAGCTAATGAAATCCAGTGCCATGAATCGCAAAAAAGCGAAGGAATCATTTGTGTTAGATTTGTACGTTGAGATGCTGCTGTCAGAATCATTGTTAAAAGCGGAAAAAGAAAAACTAACAAAACGAATTGATCAAGCCATTGACGAAAGAAACAAACCAGAGTTTTTTAAGCTATCAAATGAATACAAGCTGTTGACGAAACGATTTGGGACGTAAGAAGAAAATGGGGCTCCTTTAAAGGGCCCCATTTTCTTCTTATTGCTGATTTCTTTGCTCAAGTTCATATTCTTCTATTCTTGTAATCCGCTCCAGCATCGTTGGATGACCATATCGAAATATTTTTACAAGTAGAGGTGGATTTACCTGACTAAGCCCCGCTTTTGTAAGCCCCTGGAATGTTCCAATCGCTGCTTCTGAATTCTGCGTCATTTCAATTGCATAGTGATCCGCACGCATCTCTTGGTATCGTGACACTGTATTTGAAAATGGACTTGATACATACATTAGCATCGATAAAAGCAAAAGAAACAGTGGAAGCGACGCAATATCGTTAACCGCAGAAATTTTTAATGCCTCACCCCATCTACTCACAATCACTCTCATTAACCTCGATATGATATAGAGTCCGAACAAAGAGAACACCAAATACCCAGCAATTCCAATATACAGGTGCTTTTCCACATAATGTGCCATCTCATGAGCCATAATAAATAGAATTTGTTCTTCGGTTAATCGATTAAGAGTCGTATCCCATAGAACAATTCTAGAATTGGATCCAATTCCTGTTACATACGCATTGAGCGCATTCGTCTTTTCTGCCATATTTACTTCAAATACATGCTTCGCAGGAATTCCAGCCGAGTCCGCTATATCAAGGATTTTAGCCTCAAGCTCCTTATTTTTAAGAGGATAGAAATCATTGTACAATGGATCAATTACTACTGGCTGTAAAAACATCATAAATAAAGTGAATGGAATAGAAATTAACCACGCATAAAACCACCACTTCTTCCCGCTCTTTCTCATTAACCAATAAAGAACGGACACTATGAGAAACAAAGTACCGTAATTTATCCAAAAATCGATTAACTCGTCCTTCATCCAAGACGAAAAGGATTGGGTTGAAATATTGTATTTCTTTGAAAGTGAATAACTAATATAGCTTAATGGAGCCGTAGCTATAAAGGCAGCTACAGACAACCAAATTAAATAAATTGCCTGCTGAAGAATCCGATATTTAGCCGATTGTTCCGACCATCGCTTAAACGCCTTAGATAGACCAAACAATAATATAAGCAAATAAAATAACCACTCAATTGGGGTCGAAATAAAAAACAAGAAGTTGCGAATTTTCGAGTATTCCTCTGTTAACATTAACTCTCTTTCATTTAAAAAAGTAGCAGGATCTGCCTTCGTTCCCTGATATTCAAACGGCAAGCTTGATTGTGAAAAATAAAATAAGTACCAGTAAAAAAAGAGTACATATAAACAAAAGGCAAGCACACCGTACAAGCCAATTTTCTTAGCCAAAAAATATCTCCCCTTTCCACCTTGTCCAATCCTTTTGTACTTATTTTAGTAATAAAAATAGGATTTAGAACCAGTAATTACTATATCCCAAAAGAAAACAAAAAAACTGTTCCTCTAGGAGAAACAGCTTAGAAAAAATAGGAATACACTGTAAGTACCGTGATTGAGCCAATGACGACTATTATTACATTTGCACCGAGAAAAGCAGCTATAAACGCGGCTACAGCCCCAAGAAGTCCATACCAAAGGTCCTCTTGAATAAATAATATGCCAGGGAATATTAGTGCCCCTAGTGTTGCATATGGTACGTTTTTCAGAATTCCTTGCAAAAATGCGGGTAATTCTTTTCCTTTAAAAAGCACGAACGGAAGCATTCTTGGAATATAAGTGACTAGTCCCATTCCGATGATCATCCATAGAATCTCACTTTTCATGTTCCTCTTCTCCCTCCCGTCCCCTAATTGTTTGCACTACTTCCACAATAATAGCTGATAGCAAAGTGGAAGCGACAATGGACCAGCCAGTAGAAAGAACTTCTGTCATCGTAAATATTGTATTAAAACTCGCGGCTATTACCGCTAAAAAAACCACCTTCACGCTTTTCTTCATCGAAGGTACCACAAGTCCGATAAACATCGCATAAAGTGCAACAGACATACTTTCTTGAAGAGTCTGAGGTAGTGAGGCACCAATTACATGTCCTAGACCGGAATTAATGACCCAGCTCGAATATGAAACGGTAATGACTCCAAACAAATATCCAGTCGAAACCTTGCCATCTTTTAATGCGGCAACAGAAAACGTCTCGTCTGTTATTCCAAAAGAATAGAGCATTTTAAGCGAAGTCCCTTCCTTTTCAACTTTTTCATTCAAGGAAGCGGACATGAGAAAATGTCTGATGTTTACAATAAAAGTTGTTAATACAATCTCAAATACTCCTGTACCAAGCGTGAGCAAGCTAAGTGAAATATATTGAGAAGCACCGGCGAACACAATAATACTCATTAGTACGGTTTCAGTCACTGTGAGTCCGGTTGTTTTTGCAAGCAAACCAAATGTTAACGCTATCGGAAAATAACCAATGCCGATTGACAATCCAGCTTGTATTCCCTTACGAAACTCACTGTTACTTCTAACAGAAACCACTTCTTCCATAAAAAATCACCACCATGTCTACGAATCTAGCGAAATATACATAAAACTGGAAACTCAGGTAACGAATATTATACCTGCACAATAAATATCCATCAAGAGACACAAAAAAGAAAACACACAGAGAGTCTCTCTGATGTGTTTTCTATACAAGCACCGAACGGTCACTACTCATTTTAGAACCACGTATACGCTGGAATTCCTCAAGAAGCTTTTCAACCGTTAGCTTTGATTTTTCCTCTTCATTTGCTTCGAAAATAATTTGACCACTATCCATCATAATCAGTCGGTTACCAAGATCAAGTGCCTGTTGCATATTATGTGTTACCATTAACGTTGTTAAATTGGTTTCATTCACAATATCTCTAGTTAAGTTTGTAATAAGCTCTGCTCGTGATGGATCAAGAGCAGCTGTATGCTCATCTAAGAGAAGGATTTTAGGATCAGTAAAGGTTGCCATCAGTAAAGATAATGCTTGTCGCTCCCCTCCTGATAAAAGTCCAACTTTTGCCTGAAGGCGATTTTCAAGCCCAAGATGAAGTGACTCTAATTTTTCGATAAAAAAATCACGGCGTTTTTTGGTCACACCTCTGCTCAATCCCCTAGAGGATGCTCTTGAATAGGCAATGGCCAAATTTTCTTCGATCGTCATAGAAGGAGCTGTTCCTGCCATGGGATCCTGGAACACCCGACCAATAAGACGGGAACGTTTATGCTCTTTCATGGTAGTCACATCCTGACTATCTACCTTCACTTGACCAATATCAGGGAACATTTTTCCAGAGATAAGGTTCATAAGAGTGGATTTCCCAGCTCCGTTACTTCCAATCACAGTGACAAAGTCTCCCTTATTCAAAGATAAATTGACATGATTAATAGCAATCTTTTCATCCGGTGTGCCTTCATTGAACACTTTATAAATCTGATTTAGCTGCAGCAAGCTGTTCACCACTCTTCTCTATGGAGTTATTTTGTCTTAATGCTGATTCAAGCAGGCGTTTTTTCTTCCGTTGTCTTTCTTTTTGCTGATTAACCAGCTTGGGAACAACAAGAGCAGAAACAACAATAATCGCAGTAATTAACTTCATATCTCCCGTTTCTAAAAACTCTACTCTTAACGCCAACGTAACAATAATTCGATATACGATCGCACCACCGATGACAGCGAAGGTCGCACGAATAATATTTTTCGCTCCAAAGATTGCTTCACCGATAATTACCGATGCCAAACCGATGATAATCATACCAATACCCATTCCAACATCACTAAATCCATTGTACTGAGCAATCAGTGCCCCAGAAAAAGCAACAAGGGCATTTGATAAACCTAAACCAATTACCTTTAACGTATCCGTGTTAGCAGAAAAGCTACGAATCATCGTTTCATTGTCACCAGTCGCACGCAACGCAAGACCGATATCTGTCTTTAAAAATGCATCGATCAAGCCTTTAATAATAAATGCAAGGATGATCATAAAAAGCAAAATCCCCCATGTTTTTGGAGTATAGTCGCCTAATCCTATGGAAGCAAACAACGAGCCAATGGTCTGATCAATATTTAAATTCGTCCAAAAATCTGAAATCTTTGTAATAACCGTTTCCTCTGATAGAAGTGGAACGTTCGATTTCCCCATAATTCGCAGGTTGATCGAATACAATGCAATCATCATTAAAATCCCAGACAATAAAGGATTGATTCCTCCTTTAGTGTGAAGAAGCCCCGTCAGGCAACCGGCAATAAAGCCTGCAACAAGTGCAGCCAATGTTGCGATAAAAGGATTCACTCCAGACACGATCATTACAGCTGCAACTGATGCTCCAGTTACAAAGCTGCCATCCACCGTTAAATCAGGGAAGTCTAATATTCTAAAAGACAAGTACACTCCAAGCGCCATTAGGGCGTAAATGGCACCTGCCTCCACTGATGAAAAAATCGCTGTAAACATAGATGCTTCTCCTTTCTTACATACGGAAGGGCTTCAAGGAATAAATCCAGAAGCCCAAACCAATATTCATTAGTCTACAAGTTCCGCAAGTTCTTTCCATTCGTCCTTTATTTCAATACCCATTTCCTTTGCAGCTGTTTGGTTGATTAATAGCTTTAGGTTTTGTGGATACTGAACAGGTAATTCTGATGCCTTCTTTTCACCTTTTAAGATTTCAGCAGCCATAACTCCAGCTTCATAGCCGATATCACCGTAGTCAAAGCCGAATGCTGCAAAACCTCCGCGTTTTACTGAATCCAGCTCCCCAACAAACAACGGTAAATCTTGGTCATTTGCTACTTGAATAACAGACTCTAAAGCAGAAACAACTGTGTTATCAGTAATGATATAGAACATATCTGCCTTACCGATTAATGATTCTGCAGCTTGCTTTACTTCAGAAGAAGTAGAGACCGTAGCTTCAGCAAGCTTCAAATCTGTCCCTTTTAGCGCTTCCTTAACAAGATCGATTTGTGCAACTGAATTTTGTTCACCTGAATTGTAAATAACCCCAACCGTACTACCACTAAAGTTCTCATTCATAAAATTAACCATATTCGGAATCGCGTCTGGATGTGTATCTGTTGTACCAGTAATATTTTCTCCTGGCTGATCCATAGCCGTGACAAGACCAGCACCTACAGGATCAGTTACAGATGTAAACACAATTGGAATTTCATTCGTTGCGTTTAACGCGCTCAATGCACTTGGTGTTGAGTTAGCAAAGATCAGGTCCACTTTATCACCAACAAAGTTGTTAGCAATCGATTGGTTATTATTTTGGTCACCTTGTGCAATTTGCACATCATATTCCACTTCAAGTCCTTGTTCTTCAAGTGCTTTTTGAAAGCCTTCAAGAGCCGCATCTAACGACGGATGCTCAACAATCTGTGTTACACCGACTTTAAGTGTCTTTACTTCTGAATCTCCGTTTGCATTATCCGTCTCTGAGCTGCCACAGCCACTTAAGAATAATGCTCCTGCAACCGAAATGGCAGCGAGTGATTTCATTTTTCCTAGCATAATATTTCCCCCTCTTACTCTCTCTCTATCACTTTTTTACTTTTATGCTTTTATGCACTAAAATATCTACCTATTATTATATAAGGAGCCGTTCTTTTCTACAAGTCTTTTTTATAAATTTTCTAAATATTTATTATACTACAAAAAAGAACCAGTCGATTCCAACTGGTCCTTTGATCTACTTTCCTTGAAAATTTGGTTTTCTCTTTTCACTAAAAGCTTGTAACGCTTCCTTGCGATCCTCGGTTGGTATCGTTACCTCATAAGCTTTCCTTTCAATCTTTAATGCCGTATTCAAATCTACACTCATCCCTTGACGAACGGCAAATTTCGCTTGCTGAAGGGCTATAGGTGCATTTGCAAGCATTTCATTAGCCAGCTTTAAGGACTCATTCATAAGGTCATGCGACTCAGTCACTTTGTTCACGAGCCCTAATTGTTCTGCCTGTTCAGCTGTTATTTTTCTAGCCGTTAAAATAAGCTCCAATGCTTTTGTTTCACCTATTAAACGCGGCAACCGCTGTGTACCACCTGCACCTGGTATAATTCCAAGACTCGTTTCAGTCAACCCCATCTTAGTGCCTTTTACCGCTAGACGGAAATCACAAGCTAGAGCCAGCTCCATTCCACCACCAAAGGCATATCCATTAATTGCTGCAATCGTTGGTTGAGGAAGCTCGCTTATTTCTGAAAACACTTCTCCGATTTTGTGCACATTTCTCATCACAGCCTCTGGTGAAAGATGTTTCCGTTCCTTTAAATCGGCACCCACACTAAAGGCTTTCTCACCTGATCCGGTGATTAGGACCGCACGCACGTCAGGGTCATGACGAATTTTTCGCACAATTTCCTGAAGTTGCAGCAAAGATTCAAAATTGAAAGCATTCATAACATCCGGACGATGTAAGGTAACAAACCCGATGAAGTCTTTTTTTTCATAAAGTATAAGGCTCACAGCTCATTCCTCCTTCAATCAAAGCTCTTTTCTTAAACTTTGTTGCTTTTTGGAACCAAATTTTAATAATTATGCTAAATTTCAGCAGAAAATTAATAAGAAAAGAGCCTGCAAGCTAAATTCTATAGCGCAAAATAGCTACGTTAAAATCGGCTTTAAGATTTTAACAACAATCTTTGCGAAAACAGCCTCAATCAAAAAGCAGACTTATTTCAGCCTGCTTTTTTCTAATCCTATGCTTGAATGATTTGTTGTTTTAACGCTCTTCGTAAAATTTTCCCAGTTGTATTCTTTGGAAGCTCTTCAAGAAAATCTACAGAACTAGGAATCTTGTATTTCGCTAACCGCTCACGACAATAAGCAAGAACGTCCTCTTCTGTTAGCTCTGAATTCTTGGTAACAACATAGCTTTTAACCGTTTCACCTTGTTCTGGATCAGGAACACCAAGCACTGCCACCTCGATTATATCTGGATGACTATAAAGTACTTCTTCTACTTCTCTCGGATACACATTGTAACCACCGACAAGAATGAGGTCCTTTTTCCGGTCCACGATATAAAAATAACCTTCTTCATCCTTTCTAGCAAGATCACCAGTGTATAACCAGCCATTGCGAATGGCCGCCTGTGTTTCCTCAGGCATTTTATAATAACCCTTCATCACATTTGGACCTGAAACAATGAGTTCTCCAACCTGCCCGACAGGAACTTCTTCACCTAATTCATTCACAACCTTGTTTACTACATGAATAATCGACTGACCAATCGAACCTGCCTTTCGGGGACGATCGAGCGGATTGAAGCTAGTAACCGGTGAAGCTTCAGAGAGTCCGTATCCTTCAGAAATAAGCACGTTGAACTTCCTCTCAAAGTTCTCTAGCAGGGAAACCGGCATCGAAGCACCACCAGAAATACATAATCGTAAGGATTGTAAGTCCTTTGGATCTCCTGCTTCATATTGGTATAGGAAGTTATACATAGTAGGTACCCCTGCAAAGACGGTTGGCTGATATTTTTTTGATAATCGGAAAATTTCAGCTGGACTAAATTTTGGATCGATTAATATAGTTGCCCCACTCAATAAAGGTGCATTAAGAGCGACCGTTAAACAAAACACATGAAACATAGGAAGAGTGGTGATGACACGGTCATCCTCATTCATTTTCAAATAATCGCCTGTATCTTTTGCATTGCTGTATAAATTTTTATGAGTTAGCATGGCACCCTTTGGCTTTCCAGTTGTACCTGAAGTGTACAAAATCACTGCTACATCATCTTCATTAAGCTCAGGTCCCTGATAACTTAAGTCACCGGATGCAAGAATGCTTGTAAATGTATGTAGCTTATCTCCAACCGATAAGTTGCTATTATTGAGTCCTCGTTCCTTACCTTGAGGTGTTTCACAAATGATATAATTTTCAACCTCAGGCAGTAAATGATGCATTTTTTCCGCAAGTGGAAGTAATAGATCCAGTGCAACCACTGTTTTTACATCCCCATTTTTTATAATATAGCCAATTTCATCCGGAGTATAAATCGGATTAACCGGAATCACTGTTGCCCCTAATCGCAGCGCTCCGTACAAACTAACAACAAAATACGGTGAATTCCCCAAAAGTAACGCAATATGATCCCCTTTTTTGACCCCAAGTGCCTCTAGCCCTGACGCAAATTTCGTTATTGCCCCATCCAATTCAGCATATGTGCTAGCCTCGTCATTAAAATAATACGCTGTTTTTTGAGGCAATGCTTTTGCCGTCTCACGTAACTGAGCAGATAAATTCATCGCTCCATCCCCTTTGTTTGGTGTTTTGGTTTGTTCGTATGGTGGTCTTTGGTGTTGTGTGATTGTTCGTTTGCTTTGTTCGTGAATTTGTTCAAGTACCTGTTTATGAATGAGTATTCATTCATAAACAATAATAAACCCCTACTTCCATTATATTGGTTGGCAATTAGGCTTACAAGTGTAAACGCATACATTTATGAATTTTTAGACAAATCATTTGAGAAGGTATACACTGAATAGGAAAGGATGTGGAAGATGTTACTTAAATCGAGAAAAGAGTCGGAAAACCTATTGCTATATCGAAGTTTATTTCTACGAACGAGCTTGTCTGAAAAGGATGTTTCTCATTACCAACGTCTGGAGAAGGGCTACGCTGGCGAATTGTTGTTTGATCAATATGTCAGTACATTATCGAATGAGTTTCTACTGTTAAATGACGTTCTGCTTGATTTCGGTAATAACCTTTTTCAAATGGATTCCATAGCAATTTTCCAAGAATCCGTTTTGTTGTTTGAGATTAAAAATTTTGAAGGGGATTTCTGTGTTAGAGGAGATCGTTGGTATACTTTATCAGATCAGGAAATTAAAAATCCCCTAGAACAGTTGCAAAGAAGCGAATCCTTGCTGCGACGCTTTTTACAGGAACATGGCTGTATGCTTCCTATTGAACCATTTTTAGTGTTCGTAAACCCTGAGTTCACCCTCTATCAAGCCCCCATGAAAACATCCATTATCCACCCTACCCAAATCCATCGTTTACTAAGAACACTTGCCAACAAACCAACCAAAATGACTCACCTACATGAGAAAATGGCGAATAAACTTCTCACTCATCATTTGACGACATCTCCTATAAAAAGGAAACCTGAATATTCATATGAGATGCTGCAAAAGGGAATTTATTGTTCCCATTGCTATACATTTTTTAAAGAAGCTACAGAAACGAGATTGGTCTGTGCATGCGGAACAATTGAAAGTATTGACGATGCAGTCGTTAGAATCGTTCATGAGTTTATGCTGCTGTTTCCAGATCGATTGGTAACAACGAATGGTATTTATGAGTGGTGCGGGGGTGTTGTGAAGTCGAAGAGATTAATTCGAAGAGTACTTTTGCTAAACTTTAAAAGATATGGCAATAAAAAATCAACCTACTTTACGTCATAAACCTTTTCTTATGACCCGAACGCTTCTATCTTTCCTTGCTCTCACGTCATAAACCTTTTCTTATGACGCGTACGCTTCTATTTTTCCTTGCTCTCACGTCATAAACCTTTTCTTATGACGTGGACGCTTCTATTTTTCCTTGCTCTCACGTCATAAACCTTTTCTTATGACCCGAACGCTTCTATTTTTCCTTGCTCTCACGTCATAAACACATTTATTATCTCCATTTTTCCCAAATTTTCACCCCGTATGCTCCCCCGCATCTTTCACCATAATAGACACGTACGGTATTTAGCTGTACAAATCCAAAAGTGGGGGTTGAGACGGATGATAACACAACAACAGCAAAACAACATGCAAACCGCTTCTACAAATAATATGATGGCTTCACCGAATATGGCAAGAACAGTAAATCACGGGGCACATGAGATACTTGATGTGCATGAGGTGATTTCGGGTACTCTTGGTGCGATTGATCAGTATTTAATGTTTGAACAACAGATTAAGGATCCTGAGTTAAAGGATATTGTCGTTCGCCAACGTCAATTTATCACGGATCAATATAATGTGTTGGTCGAGTGTTTCAAAACTGGGCAAGATCCAAGTCACCCAACTTCTAGCTATATGATGAAGCAATCCAATGATGTTGTTTATGGTATGAAATCCTCCCAACCAACTAAACCGAAGCAGTCTGCTGCTGAGATTGGGGATAAGTGTTTATCTTCCATTATGCTTGGCTGTATGAAGTCGTCTGCTACTTCTATGACGATGGCTGCTGGTGAAGCAACGAATCCGATTGTTCGTCGCGTGCTTCAGGATAGTATCCCTAACTATTTGGAAATGGCGTACGAAATTTTCTTGTATCAAAACAAGAAAGAATATTATCAAGTTCCTCAACTTAAAGAAGAGGATACACAGCAACTAATTAATGCGTACGCTACAACAACTGGTGGTACACAGGGAATGCAAAATATGCAAAGCATGCAGAACAATCAGCAAAACCGTATACTTCAATAACACCCAAAAAGGGGCTCCAATCCATGGAGCCCCACCTACATACTATTTCTCATAACCACCAGGATTGTTCTGATGCCAGTTCCATGCGGTTTCAATAATGGTTTCTAACTGGTTATACCTTGGCTTCCAGCCTAATGTTTGCTGGGCTTTCTCAGATGATGCAATTAATACAGCTGGATCACCCGCTCGACGCGGGCTAACTACAGCTGGAATTTCATGCTTTGTAACTGTTCTTGCTGTTTCAATTACCTCTTTTACTGAAAAGCCTCGGCCATTACCTAAGTTGAACACATCACTTACTTCATTTTTACGCAAATATTCTAAAGCTAACCAGTGAGCATTAGCAAGGTCCATGACATGAATATAATCGCGGATACATGTTCCGTCCTCAGTAGGATAATCATCCCCATAGATACCAATATGTTCCCTCTGGCCTAATGCTACCTGCAAAATAATTGGGATTAAATGAGTCTCAGGTGTGTGGTCCTCACCAATAATTCCGTCCGGATGAGCACCAGCGGCATTGAAATAACGCAGTGAGATCGACTTTAAGCCATACGCCCCATCACACCAACGAAACATCTTTTCCATTGCGAGCTTTGTTTCTCCATATGGATTTGTTGGAGACGTTTCTGACTCCTCTGAAATCGGAACTTCTTTCGGCTCCCCATATGTTGCGGCTGTTGATGAAAATACAATTTTCTTTACATGATGCTCCACCATAACAGAGACCAATGAATGTGAAGCAATAAGATTATTTTCGTAATACACGAGCGGCTTCTCTACACTTTCTCCAACAAGAGAACTAGCCGCAAAATGAATTACCGCTTCAATCGAGTGCTTTGAAAACACTTCACTTAATGCTTTTGAATCGCGTAAGTCTACTTTATAATAAGTTGCGCCCTTTACCGCTGGAAGATGACCGGTTTGTAAATTATCTACCACCACAACTTCTTCTCCATGATTCAAAAGCTCTACCACTGTGTGGCTACCAATATAGCCGGCTCCACCTGTTACTAAAATTGCCATCCATAGTCCCCCAACATGTTAATAAATTAATTGTAAAAAGTCTTCTTTTGTTACGTTACCGAAATAATGTTTAATATTTACATCTTGCAACGCTAATTGTATCACAGCTTTATCGTAACGAATTCCTGTTAACTTTTCTTCTATATCAGAAACATCTCCAACACCAAAGAAATCACCATAAATTTTGCAGCCTTCGATTAACCCTTTATCCACTTCTAACCTGACATCAATATGTCCCACAGGAAAACGGTGCGAATGCTGTAAGTTAAACTTGGGAGATTTCCCATAATTCCAATCCCAATTTTGATAGCGTGATTTTGAAAGTTCGTGAATATTCTTCCAGTCTTTCTCTGTTAACACATACTCACTTACATTCTCTGTACCACCAAAGATCTTCTCAAGCAGCAGGGAACGAAACTCTTCCATTGAAACTTTTTCTGTTAAGAACTCGGAGATATTGGCGACTCGGCTTCGAATCGACTTAATCCCTTTCGACTCAATTTTATCCTTGCGCACCTTTAAGGCTGATACAACATGGTCAATTTCTGAATCAAGCATAAGCGTTCCATGACTGAACATTCGTCCTTTTGTAGAAAACTGTGCATTCCCAGAAATTTTTCTGCCTTCAACCACAATGTCGTTTCTCCCACTTAACTCTGCTTGTACTCCTAACTCACGCAATGCTTCAACGACCGGGTCCGTAAACTTTTTAAAATTATGAAAGCTTTCTCCATCGTCCTTAGTTATAAAGCTAAAATTTAAATTTCCTAAGTCATGGTAAACAGCACCACCACCTGAAAGCCTACGTACTACATGAATTCCGTTACCCTCTACATAGTCCGTATTTATTTCTTCAATCGTATTTTGATTTTTACCAATGATAATAGATGGTTCATTTATGTAGAAAAGTAGATACGTTTCATCTATGTTTAAATTTTTTAGGCAATATTCTTCAATTGCTAAATTTATTCTTGGATCAGTAATTCCTTTATTATCAATAAATAGCATACTTCTCTCTCCTTAAATTTCAATCACTCGTCCGGTGTGGGTCAAGCCTGTTGGGCCATTATAATGTTGCTTTGCTTCTTCCACTAACTGCTCTAGATCCCCATAGTGTGGAAGATGAGTTAACACGAGCTGCTTAACATTTGCTCTAGCCGCAAGCTTTCCAGCATCGAAGCTGTTCATATGCCCCGCTCCACTACCGTCCTGATTAGCATAGAAATTACATTCACACAAAAGAACATCGGCTCCTTCACTAAAATAAACAAACTCCTCCATAAACGAAGTATCTGCTGTGTAAACAAGAGCTTTGCCATCAGCCTCTATTCTCATCGCATAGCAAGGAACCGGATGCTTGGTTAATAAAAATCGAATAGTGAAAGGGCCAACTTTCAATTCAGCATTTGAATCATAAGCAATCCCTTTTGTTATGGTTTTGTACGTTAACTTTGAAAATTCATAGGGATCGGAATCATGGGCATAAATCGGTAATGTACTCATCTGACCACCTAAAAACCCTTGAATCAATCGAGCATGCTGCAAAGCACCAATATCTGCAATATGATCGGCATGATAATGAGATAATACAACCGCACCTAGTTCTTCAGGCTGATAATAATTTTGTAATTTAGACAAAACCGCGCTTCCACAATCAATCAATAATTTAAAACCATTATGTTCTAACACATATCCTGTGCTAGCTTCATTTGCTTTTGGATAACCACCCCAAAAACCTATCGTTGTGAGCTTCATTGAACGATTCCCTCCGCTTTTTATTATATCTATCGTTTATTATAGCTTTTTTATTTATTTATGAAAAATAGGTAAAACAACGATTGACACTCTCTTTCTGTTATAATACAATTTAATTAATAATCAATCTGTTTCAAACAGAATACTAGGGGGAACTTATATGTTTGAGAGCATTGTTGAATTTTTCAGGAACTTACCACCAAAGGAATGCGTACAATGTGGGAATAAAATTGAAGAACAACATGAATGCTATGGCAATAAGTGTGAGCATTGCATGGATGTAACAAACATATAGATTCATAGTTTACAATAAATGCCCCAGTCAGCTTGACTGGGGCTATTTTTTATTCTGCCATTACATGATACTGACGCTTATACATTTTTGAAAAATAAAGGATGGTTCCGATTCCACATACTACAGCAAATGATAAAAGGATATACACGTTATGCCACATGAATGAGTAATCACCACTTGAAATAACCGCTTTAAATCCTTGAACTGAATAAGTCATTGGCAACAATGAATTAAACGGCTGTAATGCGCTAGGGATAAGTTCTAATGGAAAGGTTCCTGCACTTGTTGTTAATTGCAAAATAAGAACAATAATCGCAACAAAACGACCTGGATCTCCAAGCGTTGTGACCAATAATTGAATTAATGCCACAAACGTAATACTAGTAATGACCGTGAAGAGATAGAAGTAAAGTGTACTTTCAACCTGTAATCCTAGACCTAGTAGTAACACGGTGGCTGCAACAATCCCTTGTAATACACCAACAACACCAATAATAGAAAATTTGCTTATGAACCAGTTCATTCCACTCTTAGGAATAGATGCTGGCTCCTTCAAAGGAAACACAATGGATAAAAGTAAGGCACCTACGAATAATCCTAATGACAGGAAGTATGGAGCGAACCCTGTACCGTAGTTTGATACCTCATTTACTTTCTTCTCCTTCACTTCGACAGGCTGTGCCATCATATCAAAAGTTTTATCCGTAGCATCAACACTGGATGCTTTGTCTGCTCCTTCAGCTAGCTTCGTTGACAATTCCTTGCTTCCGTCTAGTAGCTTATTGTTTCCATCGACAATTTTATTACTTCCTTCTTCTAACAGACTTGCACTTGACACAATGGTTTTGGATGCCTCCGTTAAATCTGTAACGCCGGACACTAACCCATTTGTGCCCTCACTAATTTTTTGGGCACCAGTTGATGCTAGAGTAAGCTTTTGTTGAAACAATTCCATGCCAGACTCAAAAGTTGTGTGTCCCGCAGAAAGCTCTGTAGATCCTGATACTAAGGCATTCGTACCTTCTTCTAATCGATTTAAACCACCTTGAAGTTCCTTTTGTCCTGCTAATAAAGATTCCATGCCGTTTTCCAGATTGCTTGCACCCGCTGACAAAAGAGCTGATTTATCTGCTAGTAATTGAGTATTTGAATCTAAAGAGGCGAGTGTTTGTTTAAGTACTTCTTTCTCCTGGCCTTCAGGCATTTGTGAAATCACCGCTTGCAAGGATTGTGTTAGCGCCTTTACGCCACCATTAACCGCTTCGGCACCTTTTTGCCACTCAGTAAGAGAGGTTTCAAGTGTCTCTGCCCCTTTCTTTAACTCACTTGTACCATCGATTAACGACGGAACTTTATCATTCAAGGTTTCTACCCCTGTGTTTACATCCGTAATTCCTTGATGTAAACTGCCTAATCCTAATTGAATTCTCTTCGATGCTGTAAGAAGCTCGTTTTGGCCACTGCTTAATTGTCCTAAGCCTGATGATAATTCGGATGCACCTTTATTAAGAGCAATTGTCCCATTTGTAGCACTGGTCATTCCTTCTGAAAACTTTACTGTTCCATCTGAAAATTGAGTCAGCTTTTCATGAAAGTTTGAAGTACCTACCAAAAGATCCGCTGTTCCAGTGCTTAAATCATTCGCACCTTCACTAGCTTTTGTCATTCCATCCGCAAGTTCTCCTACTTTGTCAAACATACTTTCTGCATATGTTTCTGTAACCTTTGCAGAAAGAGAAGCTTTAATCTTTTCTATAGCTGTGCCGCCAATTTGTGCAGCTAAGAAGTTATATGCCTCATTTGGTATATATGTGAGTGTAAGCTTTTCTGGATTTTCATCTAAGAGTGTCGTCGCATTTTCAGAAAAGTTATCAGGTATCTCGACGATCATATAATATTTTTGATTTTCTAGGTCATCACTTGCCACAGTACGATCTACAAATTCAAAATGAAAATCTTGACTTTCCTTTAACTTGGCGACTAAGTCATCACCTAAATGAAGTTCTTTTCCTTCATAAGTTGCACCATCATCTTCATTTACAATCGCCACTGGAAGATCCTTCAGGTGATCATATGGATCCCAAAATGCCCATAAAAACATCCCACTATATAAGATAGGTATAAAAAGTACAGCGATAAGCGGAATCAGCAGTTTCCGGTTTTTAAACACTGCTGAGATTTCTTCTTTTAAAAGCTTATTTTTCAATTGTTATTCTCCCCTTATTATTCAAATTGACTAAAATGTTCATTTGGTCATTTTATAGTAAAAAAGAAGGGTTTACTTGGCTAAACCCTTAAAGATATATTGTTCGAAAAGCTTGGCTATTTCATCTTTTTCAAGTGGTGCATTATTTTTTTCCCAATCAAAAATTAGAGCAATATACAGTTTCAGCATAACAAACGCTGTTACCTTTGGGTCACATGATTGTATGCTTCCAGTTTCAATGGCTTTGGCGACTCGTTCTTCAATATTTCTCAATATATTATTTTCCATCCGATTAATCACATCTACAACTGCAGGTGTACCAATTTCTCTTGCTTCCTGAAAAAGCTTAATGGAAAGCTGATGGCTCATTCGAAATTCAAGGATTTGATACAATGCCTGATGCAACTTTTCATGAAAAGGCAAATCACCTAAAAATGCTTCATCTGCTGTTACTTTTAGCTCCTTAATCAGTCTAGATATAATTTCATCAAACAGCTCTTCCTTGTTTTTAAAAAAGGTATAGATCGTTCCTTTCCCAACATTTGCAATTTTAGCAACTTGGTCTATGGTCGTAGCTTTATAGCCAAACTGTGAAAAAGACTTTGTCGCAGCATCAACAATTAGCTTTTTTCGATCAATCCCCATATCTTCACCTCAATAATTGACCAAATGAACAAAATGGTCATTTTGTATAACCAGTAATTTAACACCTTCTAGAGTTTATGTCAATAGTGAAAAAGAGACTCCTAGTTAAGAGTCCCTTAAAAAATGTTATTGAAGAAATTGTAATACCTTTTTTACTGCTGCCTCACCTTGATCAATACAATCAGGAATTCCTAAGCCTTCAAAAGAAGCTCCTGCTAAAAATACACCCGGCAATTCTCGAGCGACATGCTCATTGACCGTTTGAATTCTTTGTTTATGGCCAACGGTGTATTGAGGCATTGAGTCCTTCCACCTTGAAACAACAACAAAATCAGGATCCATCGTGATATTCATGGTTTTATTCAAGTCTTCAAGGACAATTCTTGTTAACTCATCATCAGATAAATCTACAATCGCCTCATCACCAGGACGACCAACATAACAACGAAGTAGAACACTACCTTCTGGGCATGCATGTGGCCATTTTTTATGTGTCCACGTACAAGCAGTAATGGAATAATCACTATTTCGAGACACCACAAATCCTGTCCCATTGATATCCTTTTCTATTGCTTCTTTTGGAAAAGCCAACGCAACATTTGCCACTGAAGTTGATGGCATAAGTTCAAATGGATCAAAGAAGTCATATTGTTGAAACATCGCATGTGTCACATGATGGGGTACAGCTGAGACAATAGCATCAGCGGCAAGTTTGTCTCCATTGTTTAACTCAAGCTTGTATCCTTTGTCCATTTTTTTAATACGGTCTACACGGATTCCCTTCAACACAGACCCAGTCTCTAGTTTTGCTTCAATTCCGTCCACTAAAGACTGTAACCCAGAAGTCAGTGTTAAGAATATGCCTTTACTCTTTGTTTCAGGCGATTTTTTCGGTGCTTGGGGTGTTGCCTTTTTCATTCCAAGAACTAAACTGCCATATTTTTGTTCTACCTGATAAAATTGTGGAAAGGTTGCCATGAGACTCATTTGATCAATATCCCCTGCGTAGATCCCCGAGAGAAGTGGCTCAATTAGGTTTTCAACCACTTCATCTCCTAGTCTTCTTCTAAAGAAGGTCCCTAATGATTGATCCTCAACTGGATTTGACTTTGGTAGGACAAAATCAGCAGCGGCTCTTAACTTTCCTTGAATAGAAAATAATCCAGTCGTAACAAATGGGGCAAGTTGTGTTGGGATACCCATAACAGAACCACCTGGCATCGGATGCAGCCGTTCTTGAACCAATACATATGATTTCCCAGCTGTATTGTTTACAAGCTTTGACTCCATTCCTGCTTCTTTTACAAGGCGCGTCGCACTTTGCTTTCTCTCTAGGTAGGAGTCTGGACCTCTTTCAATGACAAAACCGTCACGAACAATAGTCTGTATTTTTCCACCTAGACGATGCGATGCTTCCACAAGGCATACGTCAATGGGTAAGCCCTTCTCTCGAGCTTCCTTTTGTAGGTAGTAAGCAGCTGTAATACCTGTTATGCCTCCCCCAATTATGACAACCTTCTTTTTTTCTTCCAACACGGTTAATCGCCTTCTTTTCTAAAAGTTGTTTACTTTATCTCATGTTTAACTTGTTCAGTACAACTGTTGCCATCGCATCAATAAATAATGGTTGTGAATTCGGCATTTCTGGACGGTAATACGACACACCCAATTCTTCCGTAATAATTTTACACTCATAATCATTATCGTAGAGAACTTCTAAATGGTCAGCGACAAAGCCAACTGGTGTGTATACGAATGCTTTATAACCATTCTTTTCGTGTAACTCTCTCGTTAGATCCTGAACATCAGGTCCAAGCCATGGCTCTGGTGTATTTCCTGCACTTTGCCAGCCAACTGCATAGTTTTTTACACCGGCACTCTCAGCAATATAATCAGCTGTTTGTTGAAGCTGATTCGGATATGGATCCCCCGATTGAAGGATTTTCTCAGGTAGGCTATGCGCAGAAACTATTAGAACTGAATGATCCTTTTCTTCTACTGGCATAGATTCAAAAGTTGCCTTTACTTTCTCAGACCAATACTGAATAAACTTCGGCTCATCATACCAGCTTTCAACTGATATAATTTTAAGATTTCCTAGCTTCTCCGCTTCCTCATGAGCTCGACCGTTGTATGACTTTACACTAAAGGTAGAAAAATGCGGAGCAAGCACGATACTCACTGCTTCTTGAATGCCATCTTCATGCATTTGTTTCACAGCATCTTCAACGAACGGTTCGATATGCTTTAAACCTAAGTAAAGCTTAAATTCCACTTGATCCTGAACTCGATTTAAATGCTCTTGTAATTTCTCTCCTTGTTCCTGTGTTATTTTAGCTAGTGGAGAGATGCCACCAATTGCTTCATAGCGATTTTTTAAATCCTCTAGCATTTCAGGAGACGGCTTTCGGCCATGGCGAATATGCGTATAATAACGTTCAATATCCTCCTCCTTGTAAGGAGTTCCATAGGCCATTACTAAAAGCCCCATTACTTTCTTTGTCATAATATCCCTCACATCCTGTTTATTCACGATTAATCAACAATTTTCTCACTCATTCATTTATTTTGCCAAAAAAAACGTGAAAGTTCTAGTAATAATGCTTTAAAAATAATAATTATTATTAATTAAGAATTATTAACGTTTATTTGCTGCTGTATATTCATGAACAAAAGTTGTTAGTCGCTTTAATGTTTCAGGATTAACGGAAGGAAACACTCCATGTCCTAAGTTAAAAATATGTCCTGGATGTGCAAGTCCTTGATCAAGAATCGATTTGGCACGCTCCTCTATTACTTCCCATGGAGCCAATAAAATAGCCGGATCTAAGTTTCCTTGAACCGTTTTATGCACTCCCATTTGGCGAGCTTCTTCAATTTGTAGACGCCAATCTAAACCAACAACATCTAGTGGGAGATCATTCCATTCTAGCGCCAAATGGCTTGCACCCACTCCAAACATAATTAATGGGACGTTTTCTTCTCTAAGTGCACTAAAAATTCGATTCATCACTGGCTTAATAAAATAGCGATAGTCCTGAACATTTAGGGCACCAACCCAAGAATCAAAGATCTGAATGGCACGTGCGCCGGCTTTTATTTGTGATTTCACATATGTAATAGTCATCTCTGCCAATTTATCCATTAGCGCAAACCAAGCCTTTGGTTCTGAGTACATAAATGATTTAGTTTTATTATAGTTTTTCGATGGTCCACCTTCGATCATATAGCTAGCTAGTGTAAAAGGTGCTCCGGCAAATCCGATGAGGGGCACGTTAAGCTGTTCCTCCGTTAGAAGCTTAATCGTATCCAGCACATATGGAACATCCTCTTCTGGGTGAATCTCGCCTAATTTCTCTACATCAGCGAAAGATCTAATAGGATTTGAAATAACCGGTCCAATTCCAGATTTTATTTCTACATCTACACCAATTGCAGGTAGCGGTGACATAATATCTTTATATAAAATAGCTGCATCAACATCGTATTGCTCCACCGGAAGTCTTGTTACATACGCACACAGCTCAGGCTGATGAGTGATTTCAAATAAAGAATATTTTTCTTTAATTTCACGATATTCAGGTTGAGACCTGCCTGCCTGTCTCATATACCAAACAGGGGTATAATCTGTTTGTTCTCCTCTTGCTGCCTTTAAAAATGTTTCATTAATTTGTCTAACCACTGTCTCTTATACACAT
>WTKE01000007.1 GCA_011524525.1 Bacillus sp. (in: firmicutes)
AAAGATGGTTTATGTTATATTTAAATTACTGAAATGTAATTGAGAACAAAGGTGATTACCATGCAATTAACCACATATACAGACTATACATTACGTGTACTAATCTATTTGGGAATGCAGGCGAGCGGTGAAAAATCAAATATTAAAGAAATTTCAAGTTTTTATAACATCTCGAATAATCATTTAAGTAAAGTTGTGTATGAATTAGGAAAGCTCGGGATGATTGAAACCGTTAGGGGAAGAAATGGAGGGATTATGCTAGCAAAAGAGCCCGTTCAAATCAATATTGGTGCGATTGTTCGTCATACAGAGAGCCCTATTAACTTGGTTGAATGCTTTGACGAGACGAGAAACACATGCAAATTAAGTCCGGCATGTAAATTAAAATTTGTTTTGAATGAGGCACTAAACTCTTATCTAAAAGTCTTAGACGGATATACATTAGAAGATTTGATCCAAAATAGGGAAGAATTACAGACCCTATTTTAATAAAAGTAAAAGGTTGCGATGGCAACCTTTTATTATTTTCATTGATCTAAAAAAACGATCTTAATACCTTCAGAAACAATAATACGGACGGATTTAAATTGTTCTTTTTCCAAGCGATGACAAGCTCAAAGTCTTGATCATCAAATTGATCGATTTCCACGAAACGAAGCGAGGGACTAGAAATCGCTTCAAAGCTTTTGGGTAAAATGGAGATTCCCATTTCTGATTCCACAAGTATGGGTACCGTATCTACAAAGCGAGGCTGGCTGACTATTTTGGGAGTGAAGCCATGTTGCTCGCATATCTGGACAATAAAATCGTACGAACCGACTGGTGAATCATGACGATTATGTATAATGAATGGTTCCTGTGCCACATCGGATAAAGTGATTTTTTCATTGTTTACTAGTGAATGATTTTTGTGCATAACAATGCAATACGGTTCTTTGGTAACCGTTTCGATTTCAATTTCTTCTATTCGATGAAGACCAGATGGCAGGGTTAGAGCGAAATCTATTTCCCCATGTTCTAATTCATCTTTTAGCATTTTACTAGGAAAGTGATTTAAATGGAGTTCAACTTTGGGATATAATTCACGAAATTTTTTGATGACCTCTGGTAGAAAACTTCGAACATGCACCGCTAAAAAGCCAATAGAAAGACTACCAATGATTCCTTCATCCGTTTGCTTTGCCTTTTCAATAGCACCGGATGTTTTTTCCACTATCTCAATGGCTTCTTTGAGAAAAACAGAGCCTGCAGGGGTGAGCTTGACGGAGCGTTTGTTTCTGATAAATAGTTTTACGCCCACTTGATCCTCTAAATCCGCAATTTGCTGGCTAATCGCGGATTGAGCAACATACAGCTGATTGGCCGCTTTCGTAAAATTTAAATGCTCAGCAACAGTGATAAAATAGCGCAATTGGCGAATATCCATAAGACCCTCACTTGTCATGATTTTTCTATTATTTTATCATAGAATATGAGAATAATAGGATGAGGAAGGAAAGTTTTCCATAATCCAACTGTTGTCTACTATAATAATTAGATCGAGTAATCAGAAATCGTGATTACAGAAATCAAACTCTAATATTTCCAATTCTTTCGGTTTCGTTTTATGGTTAAATATGAAAGCGCTTTACAATATAAAAATAATGGCTAGGGGTGTGGTGAAATGGTCGTACAGGTCGTTGGCAAATTACCTAATGAAGGAAAATCATATTACGTTCGAAATGGTGAAGGTGAAAGGTACTTATTCGGAACACAGGTAGCTTCTGTCGTTGCCACAACAAAAAGTACTGGTGATATGCTAGAAATCGTTCAATTATCAGGCGGAAAAGGAGACTATTTTCCACCACATATACACGATCAAGCTCACGAAGGAATTGTCGTCCTAGATGGTAGACTTGAGGTAGAGATCAATGGAGAAAAGCATCTGCTAACTACAGGTGATTATGTTCATATTCCTCCAGGCACAGTTCATTCGTATTGGATGCAAAGTCATCGAACACGCTTTTGGTCTTTTACCATTAACGGAACTGTGGCAGAGCTATATTCCCATATTGGAGAGCCTTATGATAAGTTTGAACGTCCACCTGTCTGTAAAAATCCTTTTGAAACAATCTGTCTAGCAAAGATTCCAAGTAATATTGATATAAAAATGGTTGATCGTGATAAAGTATCCGAGTTGGCTCAACTGGTGAAAGGGAGTGCCATTCCAAAAGAGCCTAAACCCTATGTTCTTGAATCTGGAGAAGGAGTGCATCTTTTGAGTGGGGATACTGTTCATACTCTTCTAACTACGAAAGAGGCAACAGACGGTCATTTTATTGCTTTAGTATCAGAGGGACCAAAAGGGTTGCCGATTGGAGAACATGCACATGAGTTTACAAATGAAACCTTTATGTGTTTGCAAGGAGAAATGACCCTTTGGGTAGATGGTGAGGAATTGCATCTATTGCCGGGAGATTTTGCTTACGTTCCGGCAAAAACGGCTCATCGCTTCCGATGTGATGCCCACTACACGAAGTTTTTAGGGGTATTAACACCAGGAGATTTTGAGGATTTCTTTCGAATTCTAGGAGATGAATATAAGCACCCTATTTTCCCTAGCGAACCTGGACCCTACCGGTTTGATCGAGTGATTCAGCGTATCCAGGAAATTGATTTGACTCTATTAGGAAAGCCTCCACATCCGTCTGATATTGAAGAGGTAAGTTAAATATGAGTTATCAAGTAAAGATATTAAAAGACCTTGTGTTTTCCTCACCTGAAGAAAAGTCGTTACTTCTAGATTTATATTTGCCTCAACATGCAAAGGAACCATTGCCCGTTATTGTATGGTTACATGGGGGCGGTTGGAGAATTGGAAATCGGAAGCTTGGACCTGATTTTTGTCAATTTTTTGCTGAAAAGGGCTTTGCGATGGCGAGTATAGAATATCGTTTGAGTGTGGAAGCTTTGTTTCCAGCACAAATTCATGATGTGAAGACGGCCATCCGATGGCTCCGTTCGGTTGCTGATGAATATCATTTAGATAGTAAAAATATAGGATTATGGGGTTCATCTGCTGGGGGACATTTGGCTGCATTAGCGGCAACTACGGGATCTGGAATCCTTGAAGAGTTGGAACATGAATATGCTGAATTTTCCAGTGATGTTCAGGCAGTGGTTGACGGATATGGTCCAACTGATTTTTTGCAAATGGATCTCCATCATACATCTGATGGTTCTTCCAATGATCCAGAAACGGCACATCTTCACCCAGTCCTACATCACTCTGATATAGATTCTCCAGAATCTCAATTACTAGGAGCTCCTATTCATTTGGTACCTGATCGTGTGCGAAAAGCCAATCCCATCACTTACATTAAAGGGGGAGAACCACCTTTTCTGATTATGCATGGAACAAACGATACGGCCGTACCGGCGCATCAAAGTGAATTACTTTATCAAGCACTCCTAGAAAAAGGAAATGATGCCACGATTTGCTTGATAGATGGTTTTGGCCATGCTTTTTTCAACAACAATGATTTGGACAAACATGAATCTTATTCTGTTAAGCTTCGTACGAGTAGGTCAGGGGAGAAAGAGCAAATAGAAACTACCCATATAAAAATATTTGAGATGATTGAAAGTTTTTTTAGAAATCATTTAATAAAAATGGACTAAAAGATACTCCGTTCCGTTCGGAGTATTTTTTTTACGCACCAATCATCTGAAATCGTGATTTCTCAAATAACATCTATGT
>WTKE01000092.1 GCA_011524525.1 Bacillus sp. (in: firmicutes)
CAGTATATAATATAAATAGCCTGAATATTGAATAAAGGGGTTGAAATTCATTGCCAATCAAAATTCCAAAGCTTTTACCAGCTCGAGAAATTCTGGAATCTGAAAATATCTTTATTATGGACGACGAGAGAGCGAACCATCAGGACATCCGTCCGTTAAATATTCTCATCCTGAACTTAATGCCAGAAAAGCAAAAAACAGAGGCACAGTTACTTAGACTTTTAGGGAATACCTCTCTACAAGTTAATATTTCGTTTTTACAAACCATTACTCATCAAGCAAAAAATACGAGTCAACTTCATCTAGACCAATTTTACACGTCATTTTCTGAGATTAAGCACCGCAAGTATGATGGACTTATTATTACAGGAGCACCCGTAGAACTATTATCCTTTGAAGAAGTAGATTATTGGGAAGAGTTAAAAATGATTATGGACTGGTCAAAAACGAATGTCACTTCAACCTTACATATTTGTTGGGGGGCACAAGCGGCATTGTATCACCATTTCGGTATTGGAAAGTATGAGCTATCAAGAAAATGTTCCGGCATCTTTACTCACCGTGTACATGATCCTGTTGATTTATTATTAAGGGGATTTGATGATGAGTATCTCGCACCTCACTCGAGATACACAGATGTGCAAATCGAGGAAATCATGAACCATCCTTCGCTCAGATTGTTATCAAGTTCAGAGGAAGCTGGCCCATTTATCATTAGTGCCGATGAGGGCAAACAAATCATGATTACGGGACATTTAGAATATGAATCGACAACCTTATCTGAAGAGTACTCAAGAGATCAAAAAAAGGGATTGGATATCCATGTTCCGGAAAATTATTTTCCTAACAATGATCCCAATCAAATTCCAGCAAATCGTTGGCGTTCCCACGCACATTTATTATTTTCAAACTGGCTTAACTACTTTGTGTATCAGCAGACACCATACGAATGGGAATAATAAAAGAAGGAGAGCGCCTTTGCACTCTCCTTCTTAGTTTTCTTCTTCATTTTTCTTTTGAATTTCTCTTAACGCTTCCATTCGACTTTCATCTTCTTCGAAAAATTGGACAAGGTCACCTATCCGATCAATCGCATCCCAGCTTAAGTGATGCTCAATTCCTTCCACGTCATCATAAATATTTTCTTCTTTTACTCCAATTGTTCGAAGAAGCTGTTCCAATAGCTCATGACGATAAACGAGCCTTTTACCAATTTTTTTACCCTTCGGAGTGAGAACAAGCCCTCTATATTTTTCGTACACTAAGTACTCATCTCGATCTAGCTTTTGAACCATTTTCGTAACCGAAGAGGGATGAACAGATAAACCTTCCGCAATGTCCGAAACTCTTGCATAGCCTTTTTCTTCAATTAAATTGTATATCTGTTCAATATAATCTTCCATACTCGGTGTTGGCATCCATTGACCCTCCCGCGTGCATCATCAATAATAAAAGTTTACTATAGTTAAAAAATGGAGACAAGGGAATTCCCTTCCAATCAACCACTCTTACTTAAAAAATTCCATCTTCCAGCTATAGTATTCATTATCAGGATTTTTTTCATATCGTAGATTTGCATCAAATTTATTTCCTTTTTTACTCGTTAAACCTTTTACGGTAGCCGTCCCATTTTTCAAGAGCATTTTCACCATCGTTTTAGACGGCTTTTTCTTTAAGGCAGCCAAAAACTTATCATTTTTCCAAATAACAAATTTACAGCCATTTTTCCAGTTATTACAGCCAAAGCCTTTTTGCCCCTCAATAATACTTCCTTGACTACAGGCAGGACATTTTCCTAATGCTTCAATTGATTTCTTTTCATAAGTCACTTCATTTATGATTATATCTTTTTCATTTTTAATGGTGTTGACAGCACTTGTTGTAAAATCAAATATTAAATTCAAAAAGCTTTCTTTCGAAAACTTTTGTTTTTCTATATCTGATAATGTTTTTTCTAAACGGCCTGTAAATTCTAAGTCAAACAATTCTTTGACAGGAAAAGTCTCAACAAGATTTTTACCAAGTTCGGTGCAAATCAAACTCTTATTTTGGCTCTCAACGTATCCAATATCCTTTAGCTTTTTAATGGTTTCCGCCCTTGTAGCTGGAGTCCCAATGCTATAACCACTTAAAATTGCAGCCATCATTTCTGCACTTTCTTCATCGCCCTGTCCTTTTCCGCAAGTCTCCATTACCTTAAGCAATGTCTTTTCGGTATGGTGCTTTGGTGGTTTCGTAGCATGTGAAGTAAGCTTATGATCAACCAGTTCTACCCGGTCATTAACTTTTACAAGTGGCAAAATAGTATCTTTCGATTCAATTTTTTCCACCTTTCTCCACCCCTCAACAAGCTGTACCCTTCCCTTTGATAAAAATACACCTTTGATGTCGGGTTTATTCATTTTTGTCATGATCTTGGTTTCTTCATGTTCAGCAATCGGCATAAACTGCATGATCAATCGATTTTTTATTGCATGGTACACAATTTCTTCATCTTTTGTTAGCGATTTAGGTAGTAAATATGTTGGAATAATCGCGCTATGGCTTTCAACCTTTGAATTATCGAACACTCTCTTTAGCTTCGAAAATCTCACTTCATTTTCATAAGGAAGCCCTCGAGTTATGTTTTCTAAAACTTTTGCTGTTTTTCCAACAAGACTTTCCTCTAACACGACACTTGCGGTTCTAGGGTACGTAATATACTTCTTCTCATACAAGGATTGGGCTACTTTTAAGACTTTATCTGATGTCCAGCCTTTAAATTTATTTGTAATAAAACCCTGTAAATTAGACAGATTAAATAAATAGGGAGGATACTCTCTCTTCCGTTCCACTTGTTTATCTGAAATTGTTGCTGACGGATCCATCAGAGCTTCCTGAATTTTTTCTAAGTTCTCTTTATTAGAAAACTTATCTTCTTCATTTTCAACATAAGTACCTTCATAATCTTCCCCATCTTGCGTTTTGAAGGTAGCAGCCAATTTGAAGTATTCTTCTGGTTTAAAATTTTCTATTGCTCGATCACGATCATAAATTATTTTTAAGGTTGGCAAAAGAACCCTACCAATATTAAGAGCCTTTCCTTTCCCCTTTTGGTACTTTAATGTCGCAACGGAAGTTAAATTAATCCCGATTACCCAATCAGCCCATTGACGACCGATTCCAGCGTCTTGAAGAGGCCTCATCTCTGTATTAGGTTTCATTTGTTGAAGCCCTTTTAAAACCTCATCAGGTGTCCATTCATTTAGTAACAATCTGTATACTTGCTTTTGTGTCTTTAAGTTATATATGATCGTATCCCCAATAATTTGACCTTCTCGGTCATAGTCACAAGCAGATATGACCATTTCCACATCATTTCGTTTGATTAAATTATAGATAATCTTTAGTTGCTTTCTTGCACCCAGATCTTCTTTCTCTCTGTTTCTTGGGTCACTTTTTACTTTGTACCGAAAGTTAGGAGGAATAAAAGGAAAGTTTTCCATATTCCATCTTGCCATTTTCTCATCATAATCTTTTGCATCGTAAAGCTGCATAAGATGTCCAAACGCCCATGTAATAATATATCCATTACCTTCGTAGTATCCATCTTGTCTACCTTTTATTTTTAATGCGTCTGCAATATTTTTAGCAACTGATGGCTTTTCAGCAATAATTACTCTGCTCACTATCTCACCTACTTTTTAAGAAGAAATCAACCTAACGCATATGTGATCTCACTTTTCTAAAACTAGAACAGTATATTATTTTACCACAATTTTCGATTGTAAGGTTTAAGATTTATTGAACAAAAAAAGCAAAGGATTTTATCCATTGCTTTTTTGTAACATAATTCCACTAACTTTTGTCACTTTCATATAGCCATTGTCCAAAGCTACCTGACTCAACAATCTCCCCATTATTAAAGACCAACCTTCCTCTATTGTATGTTGCTGTTATTTGACATGGAAAGGTATGACCTAAGTATAGACTTTGTTTATGCTTGGCAAAGAAATTTTCCTCTGTTATTCTATGATTCTCCAAGGATACGATTGCAAAATCAGCATCCATTCCTACTTGGATACTTCCTTTTGTTGGAAGGTGAAATCGTTTTGCAGGAGCTTCTGATGTCCATTGTGCTACCCTTGAAAAAGAAATATTATGATTGACCGCTAACTCAATCATCGATAATAAAGTAAATTGTCCTCCGCTAATGCCTCCCCATGCTTGAAACAAATTGTAAATAGTTGGATCTTTCATAGAATAGGGACAAGGAGAATGGTCAGAAGATATCATATCGAACTTTCCATCTATTAATAATTGAATGAGTCTTTCTTGTTCTTTTTTCTCTCTTAATGGGGGAGCACATTTTGCAATTGGCCCCTTCTCCAATAGATCTTGGTGAGAAAATAATAGATAGTGGGGACAGGTTTCAACCGTTACATCCATCCCCTCTTGCTTAGCTGCTTCAATCTTTACAATCGCAGCCTCACTACTAATATGAACAAAGTGCAAGGCGCATCCTGTCAACTTGGCATAGGCTATCGCCCTTTCAACTGCCTCTGCTTCTGCTATGGTTGGACGGGATTCCAGGTAGTCATCTGGGCTTACTAAGCCTTTTTGCTGTTTTTCCATCTGCAGCCAGTTGGTAATCGGAGCACTTTCAGCATGCAGCGCCAAAATCTTACCGAGTAAAGAAATTTCATTCATCCCATTTAATAATGTATAATCATCTGCCCGCTCAAATTCATCATTTCCCGTTTCTGATAGAAAGGCTTTAAAGCCTATCGCTCCATTTTCCGCTAGTCCTTTTATATCTTTTTCATGATTAGGAACTAACCCGCCCCACAAGGCAAAATCAACAACAGACTTCTTTTTTCCAATTTCCGCCTTTTCAAGTAACGCTCTATCATTAATCGTTGACGGTATTCCATTTAAAGGCATGTCAAAATAGGTGGTACATCCTCCGGCAGCCATCATTTTCGAGCCTGTCTCAAAGCCTTCCCACTGTTCCCTTCCAGGTTCACTAAAATGAACATGTACATCAATTACACCAGGAAAAATATACATACCGGTTGCATCACGTTCCTCTAGTGCCGTTCCGGCGATTCCAGCCTCCAGTTTTACAATGACACCATTTTTTACTGCTATATCTGTTTGAGTCACTTCATCTGAAAAAACGACCAAACCATTACGTATTAAAAGATCATATTTAGCCATGCCAGCCTCACCTCTACTATAACTTTAGCAAACTTTGATTCTCACTCATATAAACATCTAAGCTCGCCTGAATCGCATCTCCTCGATGAACATTCACTCCATGTCGAATTAAAACGGCTTCTAATGCACCAAGTACAGCTAGAACATTTTCTTTTCGACAGCTGTAGCCCATTGTACCAATTCTCCAAATTTTACCGTGTAAAGGACCAAAAGAGGAAGCAATTTCAATACTAAACGCTTCCAGTAACATTTTCCTCACTGATTCGCCGTCTATCCCCTTTGGAATCTCTATACAAGTAACACAAGGAAGCTTATTCTTTGAATCACCAAAAAGTTTCAATCCCATCGCTTCTATCCCCGCTATTAACGCCCTTTCATGATACTGATGTCGATTAAAGCGCTCCTCTAGACCTTCTAATAAAACAAGTCTTAAACCTTCATGCAAAGCATAGATCATTGAGGTTGCCTCCGTATGATGATTGAGTCTTCGTGGACCCCAATAATCCTGGAGCATACTTAAGTCAAAGTAATTACTGGCAATGGAATTCTTACTTCTCTTGTAATTCAAATCCTCCTCAGTAGCAATTCCTCGCTCCACCTTTTTCCGAGCGTATAATATGCTTTCAATCCGGTCGTTATACGTAATAGGAGCCATCCCAGATGGAACAGACAAGCATTTTTGAGTACCACCAATTATTCCATCAATACACCATTCATCGGTTTTCACCTCAACCCCTCCGATAGATGCAACAGCATCCACGACGAGGAGCACATCTCTTTCTCGACACGCCCTTCCAATCTCTTCAAGCGGTTGCAGTCTACCGGTTGATGTTTCCCCATGAACAATAGCTACAATTTTAGGTGACACCTTTTCAATTTCTTCAATGACCACTTTAGGATCAAATACTTCCCCCCAAGGAGACTCTATTGAATACACATCCGCTCCGTACCTCTCACAAATTTCAACTAACAAATGTCCAAATCTCCCATATATAGGAACTAAAACCCGATCTCCCGGTTCAATGATGCTACAAAGAATAGCCTCATTTCCCGATCTTGATGTACCATCAATAGGAAAAGCCCATGTGTTCTTCGTTTGGAAAACTTGACGAAGCATTGTCATGACTTCATTCATAATGGCTGTAAAAGCGGGATCAAACTGCCCTAAAATGGGTGTGCTCATCGCACGTAACACACGAGGATCGACTTCAACCGGCCCTGGCGTCATGATTGTTCGCATTGGTGTATGCAACTCTGAAAAAGCCACCATGTTTCACTCCTTTAATAAGCTAATTTATATAAAACTTCCGTTAATAACTCAATACCTGTCTCCAGTTCCTCCAAATTCGTAAATTCGTGCGGTGAATGACTAATTCCACCACGACTAGGAACAAACAACAAGGAAGTCGGGCACATTCCACCAAAAACTTGAGCGTCATGCCCAGCCCCGCTAATCATTTTTTGATAGCGGTATCGTTTGCTTTCTGCAATCTCACTTGCCCACTCACACATTTCTTCATCCATCTTTACAGGCTTCACTTCCATCCATTGCTCGATGTCAACTTTTATATTTAATACACCAGAGAACCGTTTAAACTCTGTAAAAATTTCTTGACAATACTCTTCAATAATTTCTGCCTGATGATGCCGTATATCTAAAGTAAATTCTACCTCGCCAGCTACAACATTGGGTACATTCGGCTTTACGTTTAATCTTCCAACTGTAGCAACTAACATAGGATCTGTAAGCTTTGCTTTTTCTGTTAAAAAAGAAATTAGATGTGCAGCAGTGCTAACGGCATCTTTTCGAAACTGCATAGGGGTTGTTCCGGCATGATTACTTTCACCCTTAATACGAATGGTATAACGACGCTGACCTACAATATGAGTAACAATACCGATTTGGTTTTGATTTCGTTCAAGAATCATTCCTTGCTCTATATGAATTTCTACAAATCTCTCTATATCTGTACGAACCGGGGAAGCATATGACTCTGGATCAAAGCCCGCTTGTTTCATCGCATCTAAAAACGAAATACCCTCTCCATCCATGACATTCTCCACTCGAGAAAGGTTGTAAGCACCACTAATATTTCTTGACCCCCAAAAGGTTAATGGAAAGCGACTTCCCTCTTCTTCACATAAAGAAACCACTTCTATCGTTTTTTTCGGGTATCCGTATCTCTGAAACAGCCTTACCGTAGCTAATAAGCTTGCAATAATACCGTATGAACCATCGTACTTCCCACCGTCCACTACCGTATCAATATGAGAGCCCGTCAGTATCGTTTTTTCATCTCCATTTGTACCTGGTAATCTACCAAATAAATTTCCTACGCTATCAAAATACGTATATAACTTCGTTTGATCCATTATATTTTTTAATGCTACCTGTGCCTCTAGCCAGGCTGGTGAATACAGAAGTCTTGTTACACCTCCACTTTCTGTTTCTCCTATTGAAGCAAGCCATTCAATCACTGCTCCCACTTGTCCTTCTTCTAATAATTGTTTATTAACTTGAATGGCCATCCCCTTCACTCCCTATAAATAAAACCATGTTATTTTTCTTAACATCATCACGTTATAAAATTAGTTTACCTATTTTCCCAATGAACTTCATTAGCGTATATGTAAAATATTCAATAGTTTTTTATGCAAAATGACTAAATCATGATATATTAAACAAAAATACTAAATTTTCTGTTTAATAAACGAAAGGAATGTTCCTATTGAAAGTAAATCAACTTTTAACAGTCCCGGAATTAGAAGGAATGAATATCATTGCCGGGCAATCAGGGATTGAACGTGAAGTAAAGTCGGTTAATATGATGGATGCTCCCGATATCATCCACTTCTTAAACAAAAATGAATTCCTTGTCACTACCGCATACCATTTTAAGGAACATCCTCAAACACTTACTAGTTTAGTTGAAGCCATGGCTACACAAGGCTGTGCCGGGTTAGGAATAAAAACCAAACGATTTTTAGATAAAATTCCAGATAAAGTCATTGAACTAGCAAACGAGCTTTCACTACCAGTGATTGAACTTCCTTTACATTTATCTTTAGGTGAAATCGTAAATCATTCTCTACGCGCCATTCTTGATCAACGTGCATCAGAATTAACATTTGCACTCGAAACACATAAGCAGTTTACAAAAATCATTATGGAAGGCAAAGGAATAGGTCTGTTACTTCATGATTTATCACAATTGATCCAGCGACCGGTCCGATTAATTGATCAGTATTTTAAGCCTATTTACCAACAAACATCAGAAAGCATATTCCCTATATTTCCAGATGAGATTACACTTCCTAAGTCTCCAATCTCACCGATCTCTTTTTCTATTTGTGACACAAGAGAGACCTATACTTTATTCCCCATCCATATTAGCGAAAGAAAAAAAGGGTACCTGATGATTAACGGAGAGGTAAAAAATACAGATCAGTTAACTTCATTAACAATCGAACAAGCAACAAATGTGATTTCATTTTCTCTTATGAAAGAAAGCGCCCTAAAACAACAAGATCGGAGCATTCGTAACGACTTTTTCCTTCACTTTATTGACGGAACTTTTTCATCTCAGGAAGAAATCATTGGAAGAGCATCTGAATTCTCTTTAAAAAATGATCAAAAATATATCTGTGTAATAGGTAAAATCGATGGTGATAAATTCCAACCTTCCTATGCCGAGCGTCACGAAAAAGCAGATGCAATTTATGATTTTATAGAAGGCGAAGTGTCTGCAATGACCCCACAAATTCATTTTTTCACAAAGGGCGAGTCTTGTATTCTCCTATTTGAATCAGATGAAAATGTATTGCACCCTAGTATGTACTGCGAGTCTATTTTGGTTCAACTTCAGGAAAGAATATTTAAATACTATGAAAATACCATCTCATTCGGAATCAGCAATTTATGCCACACATTTACAGATGTTAAAAACGCGTACAAAGATGCCCTTGACGCCCTATCACAAGGGAAATTTTCAAAGCAAATTGGATATATCCAAACATTTCAAGCAAAAGATATCTCCGAATTGTTACGCATGGTACCTCAAGACGATTTAAGAAACTTTTATTCTTTCGCTTTAAATAAATTTACAGATATTAAAATAGAAGAAGAACAAACTTTACTAGATACGTTGTCTGTTTACTTAGAGACACACTGCCAAATTTCTGAAACCGCGAAAAGATTATTTATCCATAGAAACACGGTGGTTTACCGTATTGAAAAATGCGAAGAAATTTTAGGGAAAAGCCTAAAGGATTCTGAAACAACCCTACAAATAAGGCTTGCTTTACGGATTAGAGCCTTGTTACAAAACTAAAACTTCTACATAAAGAAACTCAAGCAAAGGCTTGAGTTTTTATTTTTATATAAATTGAATAGAGTTTAACTGAATTTTTAGTCATTTTAAACAATGACAGTTAGGAAAACATTGATTAATATGGAATTATATATTACATTAAACGTTATATTATATGACATTTAATTTTATCATGCGAAAGGAAGGGAACTAATGTACACAATTAGCCAAATCAACGATACAAACATGGAAGAATTTATGAACATTACGAGTGGAATTTTTGAACATTCCCCATGGGTTGCTCAGAAAGCTTTCAGCAAAAAACCTTTTTCTTCCTTACATGATTTACACCAAAGTATGGTTGAGGTAGTAAAGCACACTTCCTCAGAGCAGCAATTAACACTAATCAAAGCCCACCCAAATTTAGGGGAACGGATCGCAATGACCAATCATTCCACCGAAGAACAAAAAGGGGCTGGGTTACAGAATCTCACCAACGATGAATACGAGCAATTCCTCCAAACCAATCAAGAGTACATGGAGAAGTTTGGTTTTCCATTCATTTTAGCCGTTCGTGGAAAGAACAAACATGAAATATACAAATCGATGAAAACACGAATTTCTTCTAGCAAAGAAAGTGAGTTTGAAACAGCTTTGACTGAAATATACAAAATCGCCCTTCTTCGTTTAGAAGAAATCATTAAATGAAAGGATGATATCTTATGAGTTTAGAAGCTTTAAATCTTCAGGTCAAAAGAGATCTCTCTTATCTCAATTTCGGCGGCACTAATTGGGTCCGCCCTCTCACTCATCCGGATGGACATGTTTATGATGTCGTCATTGTTGGTGGTGGACAAAGCGGTTTAGCGGCCGCCTTTGCATTATTAAAAGAACGAATATCTAATATTCTTGTTTTAGACGAAAATCCCGAAGGCTTTGAAGGCCCGTGGGAAACGTACGCTCGTATGGTAACATTAAGAACACCTAAGCAATTAACCTCTGTGGACCTAGGGATTCCCTCCCTCACGTTTCGCTCTTGGTGGGAAGCACAGTTCGGACCAAGCAGCTGGGATACTATTGATAAAATTCCTAGAGGAGATTGGATGAATTATTTACGATGGTACCGTCAAGTACTTTCTCTCCCAGTCATTAACGAAGTCAAACTCACACTAATTGAACCTACACAAGAAGGAATACACCAGCTTCATATCGAAGGAAAAGGTGCATCATCTAACAAACTATTAACTAGAAAAGTCATACTCGCCACAGGGATACAAGGCGGCGGAGAGTGGCATGTTCCACCTATGATTTCTGAAAATCTACCTAAGCATCTTTACTCCCACACATCAGAACAAATCAATTTCGAAGATTTAAAAGGAAAGAAAATTGCCATTTTAGGCGGCGGCGCCTCAGCCTTCGATAATGCTAACTTCGCTCTTACAGAAGGCGTAGCCGAAGCACATGTTTTCGTTCGAAGAAAGGAACTTCCAAGAATTAACCCGATTCGCCAAATGGAAACATCAGGCATGATTGAACGCTTCCACTCCTTAACAGATTCAAATAAATATAAAATCATTTCTCACTTTTTTAAACATAATCAACCACCAACGAACGATACATTTGCTCGCGCATCATCCCGACCTGGCTTTCATCTTCACCTTGGCTCCCCATGGCTTCACGTCGAGCCAAGCAATAACGGAGCAAAAATTACCACACCAAAAGGAATATTCTATTTTGATTTTCTAATTATCAGCACAGGTCTACTAACCGACCCAGCTTTTCGTCCAGAATTAAAGCTGGTTGAAAAACATATTGCCAGATGGGAAGACCGCTATCAACCTACAGAGGCGGAAGCGAACCCAATACTCGACGCACACCCTTATTTAAGTCCTGGCTTCGCATTCTTAAGCCGTGACGAAAAGGGAAAAAAATTACTACATGGAATATTCGCTTTTAATTATTCCGCATTAATTAGTTGCGGAATTTCCGCCTCTGCACTTTCCGGAATGAAATTCGGGATACCCAAACTCGTTTCGGCTGTCGCAGACCAACTTTTTTTAGATGATCAGGATGAAATACTCACTCAGTTCTTTAACTATAAAGAAGTAGAATTCACTGGAGAATGGGACAAAGAAAGAGAATTAGTAGGAACAACAAAACACACAGAAACAGAAAAGGAGAAACAATGACAGGTCTAACGACACATATTTTAGATTTAACTCACGGCCAACCAGCCAACAATGTAACCATTGAACTGTATTTTCAAAAAGAAAGTTCAACAGAATGGACCTTTCTAAAAACCACTGTAACAAATGATGATGGGAGACTTGATTCTCCCTTTTTAACGAAGGAAGAAATAAAAACCGGTTGTTACGAATTAGTTTTTCACATTGGTAGTTACTTTAGCAACATGAACATTGATTTACCCAATCCACCATTCTTAGATAAGATACCTGTTCGTTTCAACATCGTTGACACAACAACACATTATCATGTTCCACTACTAGTTTCCCCTTGGGGTTACCAAATTTATAGAGGAAGTTAACTACCACTAACTTTTTCTAAAAAAAGATAGATTTCCACTCAATAAATATCCCCGAGTAGTTTTACTACTCAGGGACTTTTTTATTTATACCGTACCTATTGAAACTCCCAGCTCCTTTAACCATCTCCGGTAGGCTACAGAAAGGATGTCAACTTTGTGGTTCAATTCTGCTTGTAAATCTAATGGTAGTAATTCTGGTTTTTGAGTTTCAATGATCCAAGCATCCTGTTGAAATACAGTGTCCTGGAATTTAATAAAGTCTTCATCCGACACTTCAAAACCGTAGTTTCTGGATACTACCATAAATACCTTACATTCCTTTTCACTTAACGGTAGTACCGTAAGCAAAATCCAAAGAGTTTGTCCCGTGTCAGCATCTCGTTTAGATAACCTAGCAGACATTGGTCGAAACACTTCTTTTACATACACGTAAGTTGTTCCCTCGCGAGCCTCTGATCCAGAATGTGCCACTGGTTGAAATATAGGTACTTCAGAGGTGAAAATTCGATCTTTTTCTTTTGTAATCGAAAAATCAGGAAGCTCCGCATAATCAGGATGTCCCAATAATCCGCCATGAACATACATCAAATGAGCAAAATCTGTAAAGTTTTCAACCACCCGCGTCCCAGCTGCTTTAACATCATATGGACCACACACTAAAGGCTTACGCGCAGGGTCTTCAAACTCTTCTAAGTAAGGTAATTCTATTGTAGGTTCACCTAAACAAACCCAGATAATCCCATATTTTTCTTGACAATGATATACTTCCGCTTTAGCTCTTTCCGGTATCTTCATATCCTTACTTTGGGCAGGAATACTTACACATTTACCTGCGTTATCATATTTCCAACCATGATAGGGACAAACAAGACAATCATCTACAATATATCCCTCAGAAAGCATCGCTCCTCTATGAATACACAGATCCCTAAAGGCGTGTACCCCTTTTTTGGATCGATAAATCGACACTCGTTCTCCCATGACAATAACACCAACCGGCTTATCAGCTAAATCGCTAGAAATATAGACTGGGTGCCATTCATTTTCCAACACCGCATCTTGTAATTTACCTTCTACAACAAGAGTCACAAATACCCTCTCCTTTATATTATTACTCAGATAAAAACTCAGTTGTAAAAATTTCTTTTGCATTAAATGGCTCTTCTAAAATTTTCAATTTATTTAATTGATCAATCAAAGTTGCCCAACGCTCTTCGGTCATATACCCTACTCCATGTTCCGCTGCATCTCCGCCATAAACAAACTCGCTTTGAGCCTCCGCTTCAAACTTCAATGATTCCAACTCAATATCTGGATTATCTTCCTGAATGACTTTGTTAATATCCTCATATGAATCTTTGTAAAGATTCCAACCCTCAACAAACGCCGTAGTGAACGCTTTTACCGTTTCTTTATTTTCCTCTAAATAATCCTTTGTTACATATAACACAATATTGTAAGGGTCATAACCAGCATCAGAAATTAGCTTTGTTTCTACTTCAACACCATCTAATTCCATAAAGTAGGGTTCAGATGTCACAAATGCTTGAGTCACAGAATTTTCGTCAGCAATAAAATTACCATGTTGACCTGTATGCGCTAATTCTTCCACCTTACTCAAGTCATATTGTGTCTTTAGGTATTCCCAGTAAACAATCCCAGGCTGCACAAATACCTTTCTTCCATTTAATTCATCAAAATCTTCAATTCCCTTTCCTTTGTGAAACATAAATGCTTGCGGACTCCCTTGCATAGCAGATGCGACAGCAACTAGTTCAATTCCTTCATTTCTAGCATTCACTATTTGATCCGCATGAGCTAAACCAAATTCAGCTTTTCCTGAAGCGACCATATTAATAGAAGAAACCTGAGGTCCTCCTGGCTCAATCGTCACATTTAGTCCATTCTCTTCAAACAAGCCATTCTCACGAGCAGCGTACACTCCTCCGTGCTGAGCTTTCGCAAACCAATTGAGTACCACCTTAACATCTTTTACTTCCTCTTCAGTAGACTCACTTCCCTCAGTTGTAGAGCTACTTGACTCTGTGTTACCACAAGCAGCTAATACTAAAACTAAGACCATTCCCACTAAAAGATATTTCACTCTCGTTAACACTTCCATTCGACTTCTCCCCTTATCTCTTTTTCTTTATTTTTCAACCTTCATCGCAGACTCGTGCCATGATTTAAGCATGAACTTCGAAACCGAGCTTACTAGAAGGTAGAAACCAATTCCAAATATCGCACCAGCGATGGCACATGCAAATAAATAAGGTGTTTTTAATTGAACAGCAGCTACAGTGATGGCATAGCCTAAGCCTCCTCTACCTCCACCAATTCCAGCAATAAACTCCCCTGTTATCGCACCAACTATCGCCAACGTACACGAAATTTTCAACCCAGACATTATATACGGCATTGCCGCTGGAATCCGAAGTTTCCACATGGTTTGCCATTTCGAAGCATTATACAGTGTAAATAAATCACCCATATTTTTATCAACTGAGTTCAGACCCATCAATGTGTTCGATACAACTGGGAAAAATCCAATTAAAAATGAGATAATCACAATTGAATTAAATCCAGATCCAAACCAAATAACAATAATCGGAGCAATTGCCACAACCGGGATTGTTTGTAAAATAACCGCATATGGATAAAGACTTACCTCTAATATTCTAGAACTCGCTAACAAAATCGAGATTCCGATACCTACGATCGCACTAATGATAAACCCTATTATCGATTCAGTAACAGTGATCTGAATAGCCGGCCACAGAAGATGCCAGTCATCAATTGCTGCTTGTAAAACATCTGTCGGTTTCGGGAGAATAAATGGTTTGATTTCAAAGACGATTGGAATCGACTGCCACAAAGACAGAAAAATTACCAAAGCAACGACGGGCCCAATGATCGTTCCCTTCACCTTTCCCCGTACCTTCTTTTTATCCGTTATGCTCGATTCAACTACCAATTTACTACGATTTGTTGTTGCTGTTTGACTGGTCATCCTTACACCAACTCCTTTCGATTCAAGCTATGCTCAAGACTTTGAGAAGCTAAGTCCACATACTCCGTAAACGCCCTATTTACCCTGTCTCTTGGATAAGGCAGAGCAACATCTATCAAGGAAGCCAATCTCCCAGGACGCGCTGACATAACTGCTATTTTAGAAGATAGATATACCGCTTCGTATACATTATGAGTAACAAATAAAATAGTCGTATGTTCTTTTTTCCATATGTTTAATAAATCCATTTGTAGGGATTGCCTTGTCATTTCGTCCAATGCAGCAAACGGTTCATCCATTAAAAGCAGCTTAGGTTTAGCAGCTAGGGCACGCGCAATTGAGACCCTCATTTTCATCCCACCCGAAAGTTGTCTTGGATAGGACTGTAAGTAGTCTTTCAATCCAACCATTTCAAGAACTCTCAAAGCTATTTCTTTTCTTGTATTTTTATTCGATCCTCTTAATTCTAGAGGGAGCACCACATTATCAAGGACTGTCCTCCACGGTAATAAATTGGAATCCTGGAAAACGTAAGCAATATCATTTGAATTACGGATCAAATCCTTCGGGTTTTGTCCGAACACCTCTACCTTACCTTTAGTCGCTTCACCTAAACCAGCAACCATTCTCAGGGCCGTTGACTTCCCGCAGCCTGAAGGGCCTAGGAAACTAATAAACTCTCCCTCTTGAATAGACAAGTCCAATTGGCTTAAAGCAACCGTACCTGTGTTATAGATTTTATCCACACCTTTAAAAGATACTACCTCTTTATGCATGGCCCCCATCACAACTCCTCCTTTTACTTTCTAAAAACGCAACTTATTTAAAGCTGTAACACTATTTTGCAATTTTTGATAAGCCATTCATTTACATCCCTATTAAAACTCTACATGTTACAAAATGTAACATACAATGTAATATAAATTTATTATATAGTTTTCAGATTAATTTGACATTAGCTAACACTTACAAACTTATCATTTCTTTTTGGTTACTTTGACTAAATCATGTATTGAAAGTTAAAAACTATGGAAGATTAAATGACAATAAGCCAAGCCCGGTGTATGCACACTGAGCTTGGCTTATTTACTTCTATCTATTAACTAAGGAAAATCGCACCGACTACTAACCCTCCAAATATGACAAAGGCAGGATGCACCTTCCACCTTTCGATAAGCAATAGACTCACTATAGCGATCACAAAAGTTGACCATAAACCATTTGAAAAATAGGAGGTTTTAAAAAAATCAAAAGTAAGGCCGGCCATTAAAACAGCTACTGCAGGCAGGACAATCATCGATAATCTTTTCACTTTCGGTGACTCTTTGTATTTGAATAGCAGCCTTAGTAAGACAATCATGATAAATAATGAAGGCGCAACCGTAGCGAGCACACCTGTGACCGCACCAAGAACTCCACCAACCTCAAAGCCAATATAACCAGCCATTTTGGTAGCTATCGGTCCCGGTAACGCATTCCCAAGAGCCAATACTTCACTAAATTCACTCGTACTCATCCAACCATAACGACTAACCACTTCATGTTCAATTAATGGAATGGATGCTGGTCCACCTCCATATCCGATAATACCAGGAATGAAAAATGCAATAAATATTTGTACATAGATCATAGGCTCTCACTATTTCCTTTTACTAGAATATCTATTTTTCCCTTCTTATCAGACACGGAGATTGCTAAAATTAATAATCCCCCAATTACAATTCCTGGGTGCACATTTAGAACTTTCATCACGATAAAGCTGCCAAATAATAGTAAGATCCCCTTCTTCCAACCAAATCCTTTTTTGGTCTTTTTGATAAAATCCCAAGTTAGCGTGGCCATCATAACGCCAACAATCGGGATGACTCCATTAGTCATCCCCTCCACCCTAGGATGATCTTTCACTTTATTAAATGAAGTTAAAAATAGTAACATTAAAAGAATGCTTGGTAGAATAGTAGCGATTACAGCATTAAACATACCTCTAATTCCAGCCACTCGATAACCAATATATCCAGCCATCTTCGTTGCAATTGGTCCCGGGAGAGTATTTCCTAATGCCAACACTTCACTAAACTCCTGATCATTCATCCATTTAAACGTCCCTACCACCTCTTTATGTACAAGAGGAATCGTAGAGGGACCTCCACCAAATCCTAACATTCCGGACCTAAAAAACGCGACAAAAATATCCCATTGCAGTCTCATCTATAAGAACACCCACTTTCTGTAGTCAGGCCGCACATTCGCGCGCTAGTAACCAAGTGCCGCACCATCTCCACGTGGATCCGCACCACCATACTTGATTTTGCTATCTGGGTTAATTAATATCGCACCTGCATGACCCATAATATCACTAAAATCTGATACCCTCTCAATCTCATGACCTATTTCTTTTAGCTCTCTACAGATATCACTAGAGATTCTTCCTTCTACTTTTACGCTGTTGGATTCAGCTCCCCACGTACGTCCGTATAACCATCTTGGTGCTTCAATCGCAGCTTGAACGGAATAGTGATAATCAATGATCCTTGTTACTAAGGCAGCTTGGGTCTGTGGTTGCCCTTCTCCTCCCATCGTCCCATATACCAAATAGGGATCACTTCCTTTAAACAGCATCGCAGGATTGAGAGTATGATAAGTTCGCTTTTTTGGTTGGAGGCAATTGACATCATTCTCATTTAAAGAAAAGAAGCTGCCTCGGTTTTGTAGGACAATACCTGTATTTTTAGGGATAAAACCAGAACCATACTCATGATAAATGCTTTGTATAAGGGATACAGAATTTCCGTAACGGTCAACCACACCAAGCCAAACTGTATCTCCCTTTGGATCCAGCTTCTTCTCTAGTTGGTTACTTTTATTAAATGTAATTTTACGAGCCATATCTTCTCCCCGTTTCAAGGATAGAAGCTCCTCTAGCGGGATATAGGAAAAGTCAGGATCAGTTAGATATCGATCACGATCATCAAATGCTAGTTTAGTAGCTTCAATTAGCAAGTGATAATATTCGGCGGAACCTTCCGTCAAAGATGGCACGTCAAATTGATTCAATATATTTAATATGGACAACGAAGCAAAACCTTGTGTATTAGGAGGCAGATTATACACCGTGTGTCCGCGATAATTCACCGAAATTGGTTCAACCCAGTCGGAATGATGAGCAGCAAAGTCTTCGGCAGTTAATATTCCCCCATATGCATTAAGCTCTTCCGTAATACTCTTGGCCAACATCCCTTTATAAAACAAGTCACTGCCTTCTTCAGCTATCCCCTCTAATGTAATTGCTAAATCAGGTTGTTTCATTAATTCACCCATGGAATAAGAAAGGCCACTTGATGTTGTAAATATTTTTTTAAACTCAGAGTATTTCTGCAAACACCTAAACTGACTGTCGGTTTCGTCTAGATTCACACGGGTCCAATATTCCTGACTAGGGGTAACCGGATACCCGTCTTTTGCATAGCCAATAGCTGACTGAAGCAACTCTTCCCATCGAAAACAGCCCCTCATATTTTCTGCGGAATATCGAAAAGCCTTTTCCCAGCCTGAAATAGCACCCGGGATCGTATTGGCAGCTAGAGCACCCCTGAATGGAATTTTTTCTAATCCTTGCTTCTTGTAAAAGTCAATCGTTGCAAGTTCACCAGACCGGCCACTGCTATTTAACGCTCTCAGTTCCTTGTTATGAGAATTATATATTAACCAAAAATTATCACCACCTATTCCATTCATATGCGGATATACAACACCAATGGTGGAAGCAGCTGCAATGGCAGCTTCTACTGCATTTCCTCCTTCCTGCAGTACTTTCATACCTGCTTGTGAAGCTAAATAGTGAGGAGTGGTAATCATACCATTCGTTGCCATAGTGGTAGGTCGATAGGAAGATTGTAGAGATCGATACATCAGAAAACCCCTCCGTACAGATTTGTTAATTGTTGGACCCACCGTAATAATTTTAAATCGGAATAATGATTGGCGATGAATGATAATCCAATCGGAATTCCATTCTCTTTTATTAAAGGAATCGTCACTTGCGGAAACCCCGAAAGGCCCGCTATACAAGTTAGCTTCATCGTCTTCGAACGATATTGTTCCATTTCTTTTACTGATAAATTTCGCTTTGGCGCTTCCCCTGGAGTAGTTGGTATTACTAACAGACCATTTCTATTTAATAATTCAGAAAGTTGATCCTTTATTAGCTCCCTTTGCTCTTCATATTCACTTAAGCACTCTCTATTCAACGTACTTGCCCATTGAAATCGTTCAGCAATGCCAGGGCCAAAAGTAGGATTCACACGATTGATCCAATCTCCATGTTCATTCCAAATCTCTATGCCTTGGTTATTCCTGAATAACTCTGCCCACTTTGAAAGTCCACCCTTTGCGATGTTCACATTTTGAGCACTATAGTTTTCTTGTAGCACTTCAATATTTCTTAAATATCTACCTGTTGTTTGGTTATCTAAATATGACCAAGCTTCATTTTCAAAGTACAGCGAGGAAAACTCCTCCCTATCATTCGGACCATTATCTATAAGAACCTCGCCAACTGCAAGCAATAAATTGGGATCTCTTGTCATCCAACCAACCGTATCAAAGCTTTCGGCAAGCGGGATTACACCCTTACTATCAACTAGTCCATGTGTGGGTCTAAACCCATATATTCCACAATAGGATGAAGGAACACGAATGGATCCACCTGTATCGGTCCCAAGTGCAAAATCCACTACCCCAGCAGAAACCGCCACAGCTGAACCACTTGAAGATCCACCAGGTATACGATCATATGCTCTTGGATTCACCGGTGTCCCATAATGAAAGTTTTCACCGTTTAAACTGTACATTAATTCATCCGTATGGGTCGTTCCTTTAAGACAAGCGCCTTGCTCTAATAGTTTACTAATAACAGGTGCATGTCGCTTTGAAGCTTGATGAGACTGAAGCCAATCTGGATTTCCCGCACTACTCCGATAATCCTTTATATCAAATACATCCTTTACACCGAAGGAAAGCCCTTTTAATGCTCCCGACACTGTTTTTTGGATATTTAGGTGGTCATTCATAAAAGCATTCCATTTGTCAGCCATTTCTCTTTCCTCCTTCCAAAATGTATCTTTCCATGTTAGCTTTCATCACATTTCTTTTTATTATAGTTTGATTATTTATACAAGTCATTGGCATTTTAACTAAATATTATTTCACCTTTAGTCAAAATAACTAATAAATCAAGAAACTGCTTATATAAAAAAAAAACGACCATATTGGCCGTTTACCATTTCCAGTGATTTATTAGTTTACCCTTTTGATGAAAACATTTTTCAATAGGTATTATGTTAGATACGGTAAGGATAAGTG
>WTKE01000038.1 GCA_011524525.1 Bacillus sp. (in: firmicutes)
CTTATTGCACTTTATATATCTATTGTGTGGAATTAATTTTCATTTCCATCTAAGTTGTAAAACTTCACTTTGTCTAGCTTCTAGCTTCTGTTCATGCATTGCTAGAAGCAAATACTCAACGGTTTCAATCGAGAATTTGGAAATTTTAAAACAGCTAACCCATTGTAAGGGTAGTTAAAGATATTCCCAAATAACCACCCCTACTTATTCAATGGTCATTTAAACTAATCAAGGTATCCGTTTAAATCAACATGAATGGGCAAGTAACCGAGCGTTGTTTTTAATTTTTTATGTCGAAGTTGTCTTTGTATCGACTTATAATCTGTTCCCTCTTTATACAATAGATAGGCCATCGTTGCTCTAAGATCATGATTGGTTACTTTGCGTGATATTCTTGCATTTCTTCTAAGTTTATCTAATAACTTATTAAGATCCGCCGGAGTAAAAGGATTGTCTATCATAAAAAACAACTCCTTATCATTCTCCTTTGTCCAGGCTATAAAATACGGATGATTCATATATTCCAAAAGCTTCTTTTGAAGGGCATCTGTCATTCGAACCGTACCAATTTTTGTTTTACGCCCTTTATCAATGACAATGACATTGTGTTCGAAATCTATTTGCGAAACCGTAAGTCTACATAATTCCTTTGCTCTTAATCCACAAGTGGTCTGTAGCAAAAGAATCAAATAGTATTGTTGAAAAAAAGGATCCAAATCGTATGCTGCCTTTAGTAGCTTTAAACACTCTTCTTCACTTAACGCTCTGTTTCGAAACGATTCGTAGTAGAATGGATTTTTAAAATGTCTCAGTGGATTATATTCCATCAAATCATAATCCACCAATAAGTCCATAAAGCTTTTTATAACGGTAAAACCAAGTTTCGCTTGTGATCTTGTTTTATTATCATGAAGATACTCAATAAATCCATCCATAAAATCAAGGTCAATCGGTGCATGCTTATCATGAATCTTGCTGTAATAAAACTTGTCAAAATCCAACTCCCCCTCCCATCCCACTAAATCTAAGTAGTTTTCAAAGACTTTTAGATGCCCAATATAGTTTGTAACGGTATTGGACTTTAAGGTATTTAGCTCCACCCATTTTTGGAAGTAAATGGACGAAAATAGAGTGCCTTTCACTATACATCATCTCCTAAGTGTTTTAGTTGATCCGTTTCAAGCTGTGCAAATGGATGTTTATTAATCGCTTTTTGGTATTGCTCATCAAATAGATTTAAATAAACTTCTGTGGAACCAATAGATTTGTGTCCTAGGAGTTCCTTCACAATATAAATATCCATCCCGCTCTCGAGTGCGTAGATCGCAAACGAGTGCCGGAACGAATGCGTCGAATAATTCACTTTCACTCCTTCTCCACGATCACTGTCCCAGACTTTATCCTGAATCACGTTGTCCTCAATAGCAGTATCAATCAATCCCTTGACCATTTTTTGAATGGCCCGGTTAGATAGGGCGTTTCGTCCATTTTCATCCGAAAAAACGTAAAGGCGATTGTAGTCCGTCTCACTTAACACGTTCTTTAAGTGAGAGTAAGTGAAATTAACATAGTATGTTATTGCCTTGATGGCTCCTTTTGTCATGAACCGTTTCACTTTTGCTAGTTTTTTCCGCCCCTTGGCTCTCACCTTTATCCAACCCTTTTCAAGATTCACATCACCAATTTGAAAATGTAACTCGTCTACTCGAATCCCTGTTCCCACTAGTGTCCAAAGTATCGTATAGTTTCGAAGGGCACACCGTGTTAAGCGGGACAAATTAAGTAAATAATTAATTTGCTCCGCTGTAAATGCACGTGGAGGCTGCGGATCTGGTTCATTCAGCTGTAGTGCCCTCTTTTTTAATTGACTAATTTCTTTCTCACTTAACACATCTCTTGCTACTGAATCGATAAAGGTCCTCAAAAATGCCGCCTTTTTTCTTCGAGTCGCCTCTGCTATCTTTGGCTGTTGTATATAAGACATTAACTTTTCAGGGGTTAATACCTCTGTTAACAAGAGATTCGTTGATAAATCTACATCGATATTGACCCCAAAATACTTACAAAAACTTCTCGTTTCACTTTTATAAGATGACTGTGATGAAGGGGAAACACTTTGGTAGGCCGAAAATTCATCCTCTAAAAAGTGTTGTGCTGCCTCCAACAATGTTATTTCTTTATTTTTAGGTTTCTTTTCCGTTAAAAGAACACCCATAGAGCCAAGTTCTTTTTCCACTTCAACTTGCCCATACTTATTCAAAATCGTTTGTATTTCATTATGGATAGTGAATTTAGGTAGGTCTTCTTTTTCTAGTGCCACGTTAATTCACCTCCCATGGAAACGAAATCTGTTGTGCTTTTTCTCCTACTTCGCCATCGGTTCGATGGATATAGAGTGAAGTCGTGGAAAGGTCTTCGTGTCGAGCCAAACGTTTAAGCGCTTTAGGTGCTACTTCTTTCTCGGTTAAACGCGTAATATAAACATGGCGCAACTGGTGTGGGCCACTCGCCTCTTTCCAGTCTGCAATCAATGTAAATATTCGGTACTTTAAAGACAATATGGCTCTTAGTGGTTGTTCCTTTATTCCAAACACTAACCCGTTCTCTTGTTTTTCTACCTTCTGTAAGAGATCCATAAGCGGTGAAGGTAGCGGTAAGGAGTGCCCCTTTCCTCCCTTTGCTATAAAGTTTACGTCCTCAAGACCCCAATTAATGTTTTCCCATTGTAATTTCGCCAGTTCACACGACCGAAATCCAAGATAGAGCATGAACCCGAATGCAAGATTATCTAGTTGTGGTGTGTCGGAATATTGTTCGATGGCGGTAAAGAAATTTTCTATTTCCGTATCCGTTGGCATATAACGAGATTGATAGTCATCCCCCACGATATTTCGTATACCTCTTGTAACATCGTTTTTAATAAACCTCATATGATAGAGGGTGCCAAAGAACGTTTTGATATTTTTAAAATGTATTATTGATCCATATTCTGAAAAACGACCACTTTGACTTCCTTGGATGAGATAGTTTTTATAGGTTTTCAAGTGTGCTTGCGTGAACAAGGTAAAGGGAACTTTATCAATTGGATAAGAACTAAACTCATTCAAAACATTGCAGCACCATCGTAAGAAACGATGTAGTTCATATCTAAACTTATCTAACCGGTCTGGTTTCGTTCCCTGCCGCTTTTTATAAGTTAGAAACGATTGCACAGCCGGCGGCAATACTACCTCTTCCCGCTCTTTGGGTGTGTACGTTAATGACGATTCAGTAAAAGGATTCATTTGTTTGTAAAACAAGGAAAAGTTTTGGTGATAAAACTGACTCGTGATTACCTCCTTATAGAGTTCCTGATTTAAAAAGTCATCTCGGCCAAGATCGGCTGCTTTTTTTTGAGTTGCCTTGCTGACCAACGACTCAAAGTCCGTAAACCGTAAGATGAGTTGGAACAACGATTTATTATTAAGTTGTTTAGACCGCTTCACTAAAAACTGTCTAATCGGTTTGGCCTTCATTTCACTGATCATATTGTCAATGAACCACTGCTTTAACCCTTCCTCTCCTAAAGGAATCACGTTCTTTTGATGAGAGGTTTTATATAAGCTTTCCATAATGGAGATCAACTCTTTCTTTTTAAATTTATCTCCATTATGAGCTCT
>WTKE01000077.1 GCA_011524525.1 Bacillus sp. (in: firmicutes)
CGTTGGCGGTGTCGTCCATACTGAACTAGTTGACCTGTCAACTGATTCACCCCTCAAATCAAGCTTTTGTGATAACTTCTATAAATTTCTTATAAAAAATAGATAGGAAAACATGTTGCTTTTGTCCAGACAGGAGGATTTTCCCACTTGACCGCTGGGCTTCAGTCAACAACGCTTACATGTATCTTCTTTCATAAGACAAAAAGAAAAAGGGTTTTTTCTTAAAAACCGCATTCTCCAATTTTCTACTATTATTTTATTAGCATCGCCGTAAATTGCCAGATTTATACAACTACAGTTGAATTTAGCAATTTTACACAATATATCATGTTGGCATTTTATAATATTAACATAGCCAAAATGTCAAGTCAAATCTTTTTAGCTTTCAAAATAAAATACCCTTTTTTCTTTTCGACGGTTTCTACTGAACCAAATAGCTCATTTAGTTTTTCGATTGCTGATGGTGCACCCTGTTTTTTTTGAATGACTACCCATAGCTCACCACCTGGAGCCAGATGATCAAAACTTTGCTCGAATATATCGTGAACCACTTGCTTCCCAGCACGAATAGGAGGGTTTGTTAAGATGGCGGCAAACCTTTCACTTTTTACCTGAGTTAACCGATCACTCTCGTATATCGTTACATTTAAAACTTTATTTAGAGCGGCATTATCCTTAGCTAATCCAATCGCTCGCTCATTCACATCTACCATATGTATCTCTTTGGCTACTTGTTCTTTTGCTAGAGAAATCCCAATCGGACCATAACCACAACCAACATCAAGGATCGGACCATCAACACTTGGAAATTGAAATGCCTCAATCAGTAACCTCGACCCAAAATCCACTTCATTTTTTGAAAACACACCATTGTCAGTAATAAAAGATAAGCTTTGATTTCTTAGTGTGAAACTCCATGTCTTTCGATTACTCTCAACGTTTTGCTCCCGTGAGAAATAATGCTCTGCCATACTACCACTTCCAAATTTTTAGTAGAGAAAACTTATACGAAAAAATTATAATCGAACCTTTTTTAAAAAGCAAAAGGCTCGCTTATGCAGCGAGCCTTTCAATATCATTATTACTTAACTTCAACGTTTGCTCCAACTTCTTCAAGCTTAGCTTTGATTTCTTCAGCTTCTTCTTTAGAAGCGCCTTCTTTGATAGCTTTTGGAGTGTTGTCAACAAGTTCTTTTGCTTCTTTAAGTCCAAGACCTGTGATTTCACGTACAACTTTGATAACTTTGATTTTTTGGTCGCCTGCAGAAGCAAGAACAACGTCAAATTCAGTTTTCTCAGCAGCAGCTTCTCCACCAGCAGCTCCAACTACAGCTACAGGAGCAGCAGCAGTTACACCAAATTCTTCTTCGATAGCTTTTACTAAGTCGTTAAGTTCTAAAACAGTCATGCTTTTAACTGCTTCAATGATTTGTTCTTTAGTCATGATAAAAGTTCCTCCTTAAAATTGTGTTTGTAATAGTTTATTTCACGAACGATATTTCTAACTTACGCGCCTTGTTCTTCTTTTTGATCTGCAACAGCTTTTGTAGCAAGAGCAAGGTTGCGGATTGGAGCTTGAAGTACGCTGAGTAGCATAGATAGTAAGCCTTCGCGTGATGGTAGTTCAGCAAGAGCCTTAATATCTTCTAACGATGCAACGTTCCCTTCAATTACACCTGCTTTAATTTCAAGAGCTTCATGCTTTTTAGCGAAGTCATTTAAAATTTTAGCTGGGGCAACTACATCTTCGTTACTGAATGCAATAGCGTTAGGACCTGTAAGAGCGTCGTTAAGGCCAGCAAGTTCAGAAGCTTCAGCAGCACGACGAGTTAAAGAGTTTTTGTAAACCTTGAACTCAATACCAGCTTCACGAAGTTGTTTACGAAGTTCTGTTACTTCAGCAACATTTAAACCACGATAGTCAACAACAACTGTTGTTTTAGCAGCTTTTAACTTATCAGCGATTTCGTCTACGATTACTTTTTTAGTTTCGATAGCGTTGCTCATCCTTACACCTCCTGTAGATTTACTACATTTATACCAGAAAATATAAACCTCCATGCCTTGCAGACATGGAGGAAGTATACAATAGTCGTTTACACGAACTGTTCAATCTATCGTATGACCTCGGTAGGAAATTAAGCCTTATAGGCACCTACTGTCTGCGGTACAAATGTTATTCTATTTTCACAACAAAATCTATTCTAGTAGAATTTCATTCTGTTGTCAATTATATTTTTAAATTACTTTGCATTTACAGTTGAGGGGTCTACTTTTACGCCAGGTCCCATTGTTGAAGTAACAGTTACGTTCTTCATGTAAGTTCCTTTTGCAGCAGAAGGCTTCACTTTAAGCATTGTTTCGAAAATTGTAGTAAAGTTCTCAACAAGCTTTTCGTTTTCAAAAGAAGTTTTCCCGATTGGTACGTGGATATTTCCAGCTTTATCAACACGGTATTCAACTTTACCAGCTTTGATTTCGTTAACTGCTTTAGTTACATCAAATGTAACTGTACCAGTCTTAGGGTTTGGCATTAAGCCTTTAGGTCCTAATACACGACCAAGCTTACCAACTTCACCCATCATGTCAGGTGTAGCAACGATTACGTCAAACTCGAACCAACCTTGGTTGATCTTGTTGATGTAGTCTGCATCTCCTACATAATCAGCGCCAGCTGCTTCTGCTTCTTTCGCCTTTTCACCTTTAGCAAATACAAGTACACGTTGTGTTTTACCAGTTCCGTTTGGAAGTACAACCGCTCCACGGATTTGTTGGTCAGCTTTCTTTGGATCTACTCCAAGACGGAAAGCAACTTCTACAGATGCGTCAAACTTTGCAAAGTTTGTCTTTTTAGCAAGTTCAATAGCTTCTTCAACCGGATACGCTTTTGTACGGTCAACAAGCTTTGAAGCTTCTAAAAACTTCTTACCTTTTTTAGCCATTTTTATTTCCTCCTAGATTGTGGTTTTAGCGGAAAAGTTCTTAACTAACCTCCCACGAATAACAGCGCAGTGCTTAAGCGCACATTCGCTAGACATAAGAAAGGTTGCGCGTGAAACCAAATTCAACACCGCAACCCCTTAACTCAAAAAACATTCGAGCATGAATTAGTCTTCGATAACAATACCCATGCTGCGTGCAGTACCTTCAACCATACGCATAGCTGCTTCAACGCTAGCCGCATTTAGATCAGGCATTTTTGTTTCAGCAATCTCGCGCACCTTGTCACGCTTGACTGTTGCTACTTTATTACGGTTCGGTACACCAGAACCAGACTCGATGCCAGCCGCCTTCTTAAGAAGAACTGCAGCAGGAGGAGTTTTTGTAATAAATGTAAATGAACGGTCTTCAAAAACCGTAATCTCAACAGGAATGATTAAGCCAGCTTGTTCAGCTGTACGAGCGTTGAACTCTTTACAGAATCCCATGATGTTAACACCGGCTTGACCTAGTGCAGGACCAACTGGTGGTGCTGGATTAGCTTTAGCAGCAGGGATTTGCAACTTAACAATCTTAATTACTTTTTTAGCCACGAGACACACCTCCTTAAGTCCGTGATGTGGTAATAGGGGATTTTCCCCTCCCACTCATATAATAGTCTTTATAAAGATAAAGAACTGTTTCCTTTTGTCTGGTCTCAAAGTTTGAGACATACTGACCTTTGAAATATTACCACTTTTCCAAACCTATTTCAAGTTTTTTCAGGTTATATTTTTTCAATCTGTGTAAATTCAAGTTCTACAGGGGTATCTCGACCAAACATATTCACAAGAACCTTGACTTTAGATTTGTCCTTATCAATTTCTTCAATAGAACCTGTAAAGTTCGCAAATGGGCCTTCCTTAACTTGTACCATTTCTCCAAGTTCAAAGTTTACATCTACTCGCTTCTGCTCAAGCCCCATACGTTTAAGAATGAAATTCACTTCTTCTGGTAGTAAAGGAGTTGGTTTTGAGCCCGATCCAGCTGAACCTACGAAACCAGTTACTCCTGGTGTGTTTCGAACCACATACCAAGAGTCATCGGTCATGACGATTTCAACCAATACGTAACCTGGAAACACCTTTCTTTTAACTACTTTCTTTTTTCCATTCTTAATATCTGTTTCTTCTTCTTCAGGAACTACCACGCGAAAGATTTTATCTTGCATTGCCATAGACTCTACACGTTTTTCAAGGTTTGCTTTAACCTTGTTCTCATAGCCCGAGTAAGTATGAACTACATACCAATTCTTTTCCATTATCGAGGACGAATTGTCCTTCCCTCCCTATATAAAAATATCCATTTTATTAAACTAGAAAGCATTGTTAGCCTTTTTTTTTACAAATGAAAAAACCCGTTGCCGGGCTTTGCTAAAAGTTTCCTATGTTTGTTACCATTATACCATTATGTTACGGGTGTTATTCAAGGAATTAAACGAATTAATTCTGAAATACCTAAATCTATTACAGCAAAGAAAAGAGCAAAAAATATAACTGTAGCTAATACCGTAACTGTGTAGTTTGTCAGTTCCTTACGCTTGGGCCAACTAACCTTGCGCATTTCACGGCTGACATCTTTAAAAAAATTGACTACGCGCTGCATGTGTATACCCCCAACTTCCTTGTCTTACTCTATCTATAGGTGGTGCCTACTACTTTGTTTGACGGTGGATGGTATGAGCACTGCATGTTCTACAAAACTTCTTCAGCTCTAACCGTTCCGACTCTTTATTGCTCATCGTTAAATAGTTTCTAGAACCGCAAGTTACACAGGCCAAAACTACCTTTTTTGTCAAAAATGCCACCTCTAACTTACTATTTTGTCCATAAAACTGTATCATGGACACTTATCAATGTCAACAGAGCTCTATTACCATATACCCTGTCATACTACAGGGTGAGTTCCCTCACCTCAAGATATTTCTCAAGCTTTCTTTTCACACGTTGGAGCGCATTATCAATCGATTTCACATGACGATTGAGCTCCTCTGATATCTCCTGATAGGACTGCCCATCTAAGTAAAGAGCTAGCACTTTCCGCTCTAAATCGCTTAGAAGCTCCGACATTTTCACCTCAATATGATCAAATTCCTCTTGATTGATAATCAGTTCCTCCGGATCTAACACTTTAGCTCCAGAAATCACATCCATTAACGTTCGATCGGATTCTTCATCATAAATTGGCTTGTCCAACGACACATAAGAATTCAACGGAATATGCTTTTGTCTCGTTGCTGTTTTAATCGCGGTAATAATCTGTCTAGTAATACACAATTCTGCAAACGCTTTAAAGGAAGTGAGTTTGTCCTCTCGGAAATCTCGGATTGCTTTGTAAAGACCGATCATTCCCTCTTGAACAATGTCCTCTTTATCAGCACCGATTAAGAAATAGGATCTAGCTTTGGCTCTAACGAAGTTTCGATACTTATGAATCAAGTAATCTAATGCTTCACTATCACCTTTGTGCACTAAATCAACTATTTCTTCATCCTCAAGCTGCGTTAAATGTAAATAATTTTCGTTGATTTTTGTTGTCTTGTAGTCAGCATTCACTTCGGATCCCCCCGACCGAACAAGCATAGATAGAAATATTATACAGTAGCCTTTTTTGAAGCGTCAACCGGTCATCGCTTTCCTCTTCGCCATTTTTCAAAAATTTCTGCCACTTCACTACTTAATTGAATTTTTGATGTAGGGCTATTTTCCTGAATTTTTTGTACCTTCTTTTCTATCTTCTTTTCAACCGAGTCCATCTCTATTAATAACTCTCGTGCTGATTTTCTTAGTGCACCTTGTCCAAATATGGCCCATTGTTCTGTAAAATCAGAGGTTGCCACATGGATTTGAGTTTTTCTATTATTTAAAGAGATCGCAAGTTTTTCAATGCATTCATCCGCTGTTTCATTATTTCTTGTGAATATAACTTCGACTTTATAATTTTTATACTTTTTTTCTGTCCCTTTTACAAAATGGGCATCGAATACAACAATAACACGATAGCCTGAGTAAGCTTGATACTCGGCCATCCTTTCAATTAGACGGTCCCGAGCTGCTGCTAAATCCCTATTTTTCAGCTCTCGAAGCTCTGGCCAAGCTCCGATGATATTGTATCCATCCACTAACAGAATGTCCATTTTATCCCTCTAGTGGATATCGTTTTCGATACACCTCATACATTAAAAGGGCAGCCGCTACCGAAGCATTTAAAGAGGTGACATGTCCTTTCATTGGCAGGCTAACCAAAAAGTCACATTTATCACGGATGAGTCTTCCCATCCCTTTGCCTTCACTACCAATCACAAGACCTAAGGGCATAGTCCCATCTAGTGAACGGAAATCTTGTTTTCCCTTCGCATCCGTACCGGCAATCCACAAGCCTCGTTCCTTTAATTCATCAATCGTTTGAGCCATATTCGTCACTCGGACAACAGGAACATATTCGATCGCTCCTGTTGATGCCTTTGCTACAGTTGCAGTTAGGCCAACTGCACGTCGCTTAGGAATAATAATGCCATGTGCCCCTGATGAATCTGCTGTCCTCATGATTGACCCAAGATTATGCGGATCCTCAATTTCGTCTAACAATAGGAAAAATGGTGTTTCACCTTTTGCTTCTGCCGCTTTAAACAAATCATCAAGTTCCGCATATTGATAGGCAGCCACTGCCGCTACAACCCCTTGGTGATTTCCTTCCACCATCTGGTCAATTTTCTTTTTAGGAACAAATTGAACGATGACATTTTGTGCTTTTGCTAGCCCTATGACCTGTTGCATTTGACCCGTTTGGGAACCTTCTGCGATAAATATTTTATTCACATCACGTTCTGACTTTAATGCTTCTATAACTGGATTTTTCCCAATAATAAAGTCTTGGCTCATCTTATTGTTCCTCCTTTCATTCTCCAACTTGAGAGAGAGCAACTTCGATCAGTTCATCAAGTCGCTCTTCTCTGTTCATCAAATATAGATATCCGATTAATGCTTCAAATGCTGTACCATATCGATATGTCTGTACATCTGTGTTCTTTGGCACTGTTCCAGATTTGGCATTTCTGCCCCTTCTAACAACCGCCTCTTCTTCCTCACTTAAAAGCTTCGAATCTAGAAAGTGATGGATGAATTGACACTGAGCTTTCGCTGATACATACTTGGTCGATTCTTTATGAAGCTGATTTGGTCTTACCTTCCCAGATTGAAGCAGATATCTTCGAACATATACCTCAAAAATAGAATCACCAATATAAGCTAAGGCAAGGCTATTCAGTTGTTTCGCATCTATCGTGTTTTCAAAGTGAAGCATATTTTAGCCTCTTTTCCATCTTGTGCCTTGAGGCGTATCTTCTAAAATAATATTCATATCTTTTAATTGATCACGAATTTGGTCAGATAACTGGAAATTTCGATCTTTTCTAGCCTGGATTCGTTGTTCGATTAATGCTTCTATTTCTTCGTCAAGCAGTTGGTCTGCTTCAAGAGTTAAACCTAAGATTCCAAATAACACTTCAAACTCACTCATAATTGCATCGATGACAGTGATAGATGTGTTCTTTTCAATTAGGTACATATTAGCCAACTTAGAAAGGTCGAATAACTTAGAGATCCCATTCGCAGTATTAAAGTCATCATCCATATCACGAACAAACTCATCATGTAAGGTAGTAACCTTAGTTAACCATTCTTGATCATTTTCTGTTAAATTGGCGCTAGCCTCACGTCGATGTTTAAGGTTTTGGTAAGAAGTTTTTAATCGATCAAGGCCTGCCTTTGTATTTTCTAACAGTTCATCTGTATAGTTGATAGGATTACGATAATGAACGGCTAACATGAAAAAGCGTAGTACTTGTGGATCATGTTTTTTGATAATATCATGAACAAGAACAAAGTTTCCTAGTGATTTTGACATTTTTTCATTATCAATATTAATGTACCCGTTATGCATCCAATAGCGCGCAAATGTTTTGTCTGTTAACGCTTCTGATTGCGCAATTTCATTTTCATGATGCGGGAAAGCCAGATCCTGCCCGCCTGCATGAATGTCAATCGTATCACCTAAATACTTCTTCGCCATGGCAGAGCACTCAATATGCCAGCCTGGTCTTCCTTTCCCCCATGGGCTTTCCCAGAAAATTTCACCCGGCTTTGCTGCCTTCCAAAGGACAAAGTCTAAAGAATCTTGTTTCTTCTCTCCAATGGCAATTCTCGTACCTAGTCGGAGTTCATCAATCGATTGGTGAGACAATTTTCCATACTCCTTGAATTTACGAGTGTGATAGTATACATCACCCTCGGACTCATAAGCATATCCCTTTTCAATCAATGTAGAAATAAAATCTAAAATAATATCCATACTTTCTGTTACCCGAGGATGAACATCTGCTCTTTTGCATCCGAGTGCTGTTACATCTTCAAAGTATGCTTTAATAAAACGATCAGCAATTGTTGGGACATCTTCTCCAAGCTCATTTGCTACCCGAATCAGCTTATCATCTACATCAGTGAAATTGGAGATATATTGTACCTCATAGCCTCTATACTCTAAATATCTTCTTACTGTATCAAACACAATGGGTGGCCTTGCATTTCCTATATGGATATAGTTATAAACTGTAGGTCCGCAAACATACATCTTTACTTTACCCTCTTCAAGAGGGATAAACGGCTCTTTTGAACGAGATAATGTATTATATATTTGAATGCTCACGCTCATAGCTCCTTTCCTTCTCTACCTGTTCTAGTTGTTTTCTTAAATCGTGAATTTCGGATTCTAATGCTTTAAAACGATCGCCAGTTGGATCTGGTAAATCACAGTGATTTAAGTCTTTCTCTACTTTCTTTCCATCCCTTATTACCACTTTCCCAGGAATTCCAACAACTGTCGAATTTGGAGGGACATCCTTTAGTACGACAGAACCTGCTCCTATCTTAGAATTTTCACCAACTGTGATTGATCCTAATACTTTCGCACCTGTTGCAATAAGAGCATTGTCCTTTATAGTTGGATGTCGCTTTCCTTTTTCTTTTCCCGTTCCTCCGAGTGTAACTCCCTGAAACACCGTAACATTGTCACCAATTTCACATGTTTCACCGATGACAACCCCCATTCCATGATCGATAAAAAACCGCCTTCCGATGGTTGCTCCTGGGTGAATTTCTATCCCTGTGAAGAAGCGGCTTACCTGCGAAATGACCCTTGCCATAAAATAAAATTTTCTCTTATATAGAGCATGTGCCATTCGATGAGCCCAGATGGAATGCAAACCTGAATATGTTAAGATAACCTCCAAATACGTCCTTGCCGCTGGATCTTGTTCAAAAACTACTTCAACATCTTCCTTTAGCATTTTAAACATTATCGTTCCCCCTAAACGTAAATGCTGCATTATTTGTAAAAATAAAAAACGCCCCTGTCAAAAATGACAGAGACGCTTATATGCGCGGTTCCACTCTGTTTAAGTAACCTCATTGCTACTTCAACTCAACTCTTGTAACGGAAGAAATCCGCCTCATTCTACTAGGGGAATGACCCTGTTTCGAATTAGGACTCAGAGGGGCACTTCAAAAAACAAGGGGCTTAAACCACTTTCAGCCGATGATGGTTCTCTCTAAAAAGCATTGCTTTTTTACTTTTCCTCTTCAACATTTTCTAAATTATATAATTATCTTTACTATATTACATTTTTTCCAATCTGTTAACCAATAATGCTCACAATTCGTTGTAATATTTTTTCTTTACCAATTAAAGCAATAGCTTTTGGTAGATCTGGTCCGTGTGTTTGACCAGTAGCAGCAACACGAACTGGCATAAAGAGCTTCTTACCCTTTTGTCCCGTTGCTTTTTGAACGATCTTCAACGTTGCTTGAACATCCTCTGGTTGGAGCTCTGGAAGCTTTTCAATCTCATTTGCAAAAGTAGATAATACTTCCTTCACACCTTCCTCCTGAAGAACCGCCTTTGCTTCTTCCTCTAGCTCTAGTTCCTCCTTGAAGAATAACTCTGATAACTCGACAATTTCAGCCCCATAGCTCAACTGATCTTGATAAAGCGCTATGAGATTTTTCGTCCATTCTACTTGCTCTGGAGTCATTGCCTGACTAACAAGACCTGCCTTTTGAAGATGCGGTAGAGCAAGCTCATATACGACGTCAACCTCTTGCTTCTTCATGTACTGGTTATTCATCCAAGTAAGCTTTTGCTTATCAAATAAAGCTGGAGATTTCGAAAGTCTATTTGCTTCAAAAATAGAAATCAACTCTTCCTTCGAGAAAATCTCTTCTTCTCCAGATGGTGACCAGCCGAGTAACGTAATAAAATTAAATAATGCTTCTGGAAGATATCCTAATTCCTCATACTGTTCAATGAACTGAATAATGGACTCATCACGTTTGCTCAGCTTCTTTCGGCTTTCGTTTACGATCAATGTCATATGTCCAAACACAGGTGTTTCCCAACCTAATGCTTCATAAATCATCATTTGCTTTGGCGTATTAGAAATATGGTCATCTCCACGTAACACATGTGAGATTTCCATCAAGTGATCATCAACAGCAACAGCAAAGTTATATGTCGGAGTTCCATCTTTTTTTACGATGACAAAGTCTCCACCGATTCCATCTGCTTCAAAAGATACATCCCCTTTAACCATGTCGTTAAAGCTGAACACCTTTCCGCTTGGAACCAAAAATCGAACACTTGGTTGTCTTCCTTCTTTTTCTAGAGCTTCGCGCTGCTCACTCGTTAGATGACGGCATTTCCCTGAATAGCCACCCATCTCACCCTTCTCTGCTTGCTCATTACGTTCTGCTTCTAGCTCTTCCTCTGTACAATAGCATTTATAAGCTTTGCCCTCTTCTAGAAGTTGCTTATAGTACACTTCATATAGGTCATTACGTTCAGATTGTCTATATGGACCATATGATCCACCAACATCCACGCTCTCATCCCAATCTATTCCTAACCATTTTAAGTATTTAAGCTGACTTTCTTCCCCGCCAGCAATATTACGCTTCTTATCAGTGTCTTCAATTCGGATTATAAACTTTCCACCTTGATGACGCGCAAACAAGTAGTTAAATAGCGCAGTACGAGCGTTTCCAATATGTAAATGCCCCGTTGGACTTGGTGCATAACGAACACGTACAGTGTTAGACATTCTATTTTTCCTCCTAAAGAGTTCAATCTATTTTTGACATTTATTTTATCATTGTGAAAAGACAATTCCTAGAGCTCTTTCTTTTTTAAGAGCACAACAGCTTGAGAAGCAATTCCTTCTCCTCTTCCTGTGAACCCAAGCTTTTCTGTTGTTGTTGCTTTCACATTTACTTGCTCTGGTGTAGCCTTCAGTAATTCAGCAATTCGATTCTTCATTTGCTCAATATATGGTGCCATCTTCGGTTTTTGTGCAATAATGGTGCAATCTGCATTCACTAGCTCATATCCTCGATTCTCAACTAATGACCATACGTGTTCAAGAAGCTTTGCTGAATCGGCATCCTTAAACTCTGGATCCGTATCTGGAAAATGCCTACCAATATCTCCTTCGCCTATTGCTCCTAAAACAGCATCTGTCACTGTGTGAAGAAGGACATCTGCATCAGAATGCCCTAACAATCCTTTTTCGTAAGGAATCGTTATTCCTCCTAAAATCAATGGTCTACCCTCAGTGAGCTGATGAACGTCAAATCCTTGTCCAATTCTAAACATCGTTATTAAAGTCCCCTCTTTTGGTAGTCACGTTGCTTTATGATTGCCTCTGCAAAGTACAAATCTTCTGGTGTCGTCAGTTTAATATTATCGTAGTCGCCTTCAACAATTTTAACAGGTACATGTAGTCGTTCTACTAAACTTGCCTCATCCGTCCCTAAAAAATTCTGTTCCAACGCTAAGTTATGAGCTTCTTCTAGCAACGACACGCGAAAAGCTTGTGGGGTTTGTATGGCCCACAAGCTTGAACGCTCAATCGTCTCAACTACTTCAAAATTATTTACCTTCTTTATCGTATCCTTAACAGGGACCGCTACTACAGCCGCTCCATCTTTTTCAGCTACCGCTACTAATTCATGGATCACTCTTTTTTCAATAAATGGCCTAGCTGCATCATGAACGAGGACAATTCCCTCTTTCTTTGCAGCTTGCAGCCCATTATATACACTATGCTGTCTTTCGTTCCCACCAGCAACAAGAGAAGTAATCTTTTTCATTCGATGCTTTTTTAAAAGGCTGGAAAAATGATCTTCATCTCCGGCTGAAATCGCTAAAATAATTCCCTCACATGCCTCATCCAATTCAAATACCTTGAGTGTATGAATTAATATAGGAATATCCTTTAGCTGAAGCAACACCTTATTTTTGCCTGCCCGCATTCTTTTCCCTTGTCCTGCTGCAGGGATAATCACTTGGTAAGACATAAGATATCCCCTAACTATTTCTATAATGCTTTTTCTAATAATTTCGGTTTAGCAAAAATCATTCGACCAGCTGATGTTTGCAGTACACTTGTTACCAAAACTTCAAGCTGCTTCCCAATATAATCTCTACCATCTTCAACAACAATCATCGTACCATCATCAAGATAAGCAATTCCTTGGTTATGCTCCTTGCCATCTTTTATAACTTGGACATTCATTTCTTCTCCAGGCAATACAACTGGCTTAACGGCATTTGCCAAGTCATTAATGTTTAATACAGCAACCTTCTGAAGTTCACACACTTTATTAAGATTAAAGTCATTGGTTACGACTACCCCACTAGTTAGCTTTGCAAGCTTAACAAGTTTTGAATCTACCTCTTGTACATCTTCAAAGTCGCCTTCATATATCTCTACATTCATGGCTAGTTCTTTTTGAATTCGATTTAGAATATCAAGACCTCTTCTACCACGGTTTCGCTTTAATACATCAGAGGAATCAGCAATATGCTGCAATTCTTCAAGGACAAATTGTGGAATGACAATTGTTCCATCTAAAAATCCAGTTTGACAGATATCAGCAATACGCCCATCAATAATAACACTTGTATCTAATATTTTTAATTCATTTTTGGCATTTGTATTCTCAGCTTCTAAATCTTCATCACTAGACTTCTTTTTTGATTTGGTAAAAAGAGATAATAACTCGTCTCTCTTTTTAAAACCAACCTGGAAACCTAAATAACCGAATAGAAGTGTTAGTAGTACGGGTGCTACCGTATTTAAAATAGGTACTTCAATACCCGTTAAAGCATAACCAACTAAAAAGGCAATAATTAATCCAAATACTAGTCCTACGCTACCAAAAATAATATCCGTAATAGGTACTTTGACAAGAGATTCTTCCACCCATTTAACAAAATTGACGACATAATCGACCGCCCAAAAAGAAATAAGATAAAAAATAATAGCACCTAAAATAGCGGTAACATAATGATTGTTTATCAGAGGAATGTCGTCTAGTGAGATAAGAGTTAATAAGTCAGAGATTAAAAAGATCCCTAAAGTACCACCTGTAATCAAGAAACAGGCTTGAACAATACGTTTTAACATTCCTTCACCTCCTTTTATACATTATAAACAATTTCCATAAATTGAAACGTAATATTACATAGAAAATTATTGTTTGTTATTATCCTGTAATCTCTTTGTTATATTAGTATAATTGCGGGTGATTCACATGTTTATTATTACTAAGGGTAGCACCTAGCAAATATTGGTGTCAATTTTTTACCCTTTCTTTCATTTATTCAAATGTCGCTTTTAGCGCATCGGCTACAGTAGAAACGCCAATCAACTGAATCCCTTTTGGGGCTGACCATCCACCTATGTTATTGGCAGGGATAATCACTCGTTCAAACCCTAGCTTGGCAGCTTCTTGAACACGTTGCTCTATTCTTGATACCCGTCTGATCTCCCCTGTCAAACCTACTTCACCAATAATACAATCTGTTGGTCTAGTTGGCTTATCACGGAAACTTGAAGCAATGCTAATAGCCACAGCTAAATCAATAGCTGGTTCATCCAGCTTCACTCCACCAGCAACCTTTAAGTATGCATCCTGGTTTTGGAGAAGCAAACCCACTCGTTTTTCCAACACAGCCATTAACAGAGATACTCTATTATGATCTATGCCTGTAGCCATTCTCCGTGGATTCCCGAAACTAGTCGGTGAGATAAGTGCTTGTATCTCTACTAAAACCGGTCTAGTCCCTTCCATCGAAGCAACAACTGTCGATCCTGCCGCACCTTGAGATCGCTCCTCAAGAAATATTTCAGATGGATTATGAACCTCTTCCAATCCAAATTCCTTCATTTCAAAAATTCCCATTTCATTTGTGGAACCAAAACGGTTTTTTACCGCTCTGACGATCCGATACGTATGGTGGCGCTCCCCTTCAAAATAGAGAACGGTATCGACCATATGTTCGAGAAGTCTAGGACCCGCAATCGAGCCTTCTTTTGTCACATGGCCAACGATGAAAATAGCAATACCCTTTGTCTTACCTATTCTCATAAGCTCGGCTGTACATTCTCTTACTTGAGAGACACTTCCTGGTGCAGAGGTTACCTGAGGATGGAAAATGGTTTGGATAGAATCAACAATCACGAAACTCGGGTTTTCTTTTTCAATCGTTCGACTGATCTCTTCTAGGTCTGTTTCAGAATAGACGAGTAAATTTTCTGATGCTATTCCTAGTCGATCTGCTCTTAGCTTCGTCTGTCTCATGGACTCTTCCCCTGAAATATAAAGAACAGAATGTTGCTTTTTTGCCAGTTGAGAGGAAACCTGTAATAGCAAGGTTGATTTTCCAATTCCAGGATCTCCACCTATCAATACAAGGGAGCCCTTCACAATTCCTCCACCTAACACCCGATTTAACTCGACCAGGTCCGTTTGTATACGGGGTTCGGTAATCGTTTCAATTGAGGTAATGGGTGTTGCTTTAGACATGGTGGTTGTTGAACCTACTGAATGAGCAAAGGTTGCGCGATGATTAGACACCTTTTTTTCTATTTCTTCCACCATCGTATTCCATTGTCCGCACCCAGGACATTTCCCCATCCATTTGGGAGATTCATAGCCGCAATCATTACACATAAATTTTGTTTTTACTTTTGCCAAACTTATATCCCCCTTTTACACCTTCCTTGCTCCACTCTCTTATTATAAGACATCTTATAAATTCATTGCAGTGATAAGTATTTCCCAAAAGAAAAAGAAGGCACACGTAATTCCTTACGTGTGCTCCCTTTTTTTACGATTATTTATGAATCGGTTCTCCTGCTCTTACAGCAAAATCACCATCCACATAATCAATGACAACCTTTTGTCCCGTCAGAACCGTGCCTCTTAATAACTCTTCTGATAAACGGTCTTCGATATGCTTTTGAATCGCTCTTCTTAAAGGTCGTGCACCGTATTCAGGGTCATACCCTTCCTCAGAAATTTTCTCTTTTGCAGCATCTGTTAACTCTAATGTAATATCCTGTTCATCTAATCGCTTAATTAGCTGATCAGACATTAATGTTACAATCTGTTTCAAGTGCTTCTTCTCTAACGAATGGAAAACAATGATTTCATCAATACGGTTTAGGAACTCTGGACGGAATGCCTTTTTCAGCTCATCCATTACCTTGCCCTTCATATCTTTAAAGTCCTGTTCTCCATCCTGAATGTTAAAGCCAACATACTTATTACGTTTTAACGCTTCTGCTCCAACGTTAGAAGTCATAATAACAACTGTATTACGGAAATCAACACTTCTTCCTTTGGAGTCAGTTAGACGCCCATCTTCAAGTACTTGAAGTAAAATATTAAATACATCTGGGTGCGCCTTTTCAATTTCATCTAATAAAATAACAGAGTAAGGCTTTCTTCTTACCTTTTCTGTCAATTGTCCACCTTCATCGTATCCTACATAACCTGGAGGAGAACCGACTAGTCTAGAAGTCGAATGTTTTTCCATATACTCTGACATATCAACGCGAATCATAGCGTCTTCGTCACCAAACATGGCTTCTGCTAAAGCACGTGCAAGCTCGGTTTTACCAACGCCTGTTGGACCAAGGAAAATAAACGAGCCGATAGGACGCTTGGGATCTTTCAAACCAGCACGAGCACGACGGACAGCCTTTGAGATGGCCTTTACAGCTTCCTCTTGGCCAATTAAACGAGAATGAAGAATTTCTTCAAGCTTTAATAGCTTATCTGTTTCTGTTTGTGCCAGACGTGATACAGGAATTCCCGTCCAACTTGCTACAACCGTAGCAATATCATCGACAGTAACTTCTGAGTTCTCTTGTCCCTGCTTCTCTTTCCATGTTTTCTTGGTGTCTTCTAATTGTTCACGAAGTCTTTGCTCTGAATCCCGTAATGATGCAGCCTTTTCAAATTCTTGACTTTGAACAGCAGCATCCTTTTCCTTACGAACCTCTTCAAGCTTTGCTTCAAGCTCCTTTAAGTTGGGAGGAGTCGTGTAAGAACGAAGTCTTACTTTTGAACCTGCTTCATCTATTAAATCAATGGCCTTATCAGGAAGAAAACGATCTGAAATATAACGGTCGGACAATTTTACAGCTGCCTCAATCGCTTCATCCGTAATGGATACTCTATGATGTGCTTCGTAACGATCTCTCAATCCTTTTAAGATTTGAACAGATTCATCCGCTGTCGGTTCATCTACCATAATTGGCTGGAAGCGCCTTTCTAGAGCTGCATCCTTTTCAATATATTTACGGTATTCATCAAGGGTTGTTGCTCCAATACATTGAAGCTCCCCACGAGCTAACGAAGGCTTTAAGATATTCGAAGCATCAATCGCACCCTCTGCTCCACCCGCACCGATAAGGGTATGAAGTTCATCAATGAATAAAATAATATTTCCTGCTTGTCGGATTTCATCCATTACTTTCTTTAAACGGTCTTCAAACTCACCTCGATACTTTGTTCCTGCTACCACTGTACCCATATCAAGCGTCATAACACGCTTATCTCTTAATGTTTCAGGAACCTCATTGTTAATAATTTGTTGGGCTAAACCTTCAGCAATCGCTGTTTTCCCTACTCCAGGCTCCCCAATTAATACCGGGTTATTTTTCGTTCGTCGACTTAATACCTCAATTACACGCTGAATTTCTTTAGCTCTACCTATAACCGGATCAAGGCTACCTTCTCTAGCAATCGCTGTTAAATCTCTTGCTAAGCTATCTAAGGTAGGCGTATTAGCATTTGCTGCTGTACCGCCTTGGTGATTGCTTGATTCACTGCTACCTAACAGTTGAAGCACCTGCTGTCTTGCCTTGTTTAAGCTGACCCCTAGGTTGTTTAATACCCTTGCTGCTACTCCTTCACCTTCACGAATAAGGCCAAGCAAAATATGTTCTGTTCCTACATAGGAATGACCAAGCTTTCTTGCTTCATCCATAGAAAGTTCAATCACCTTCTTGGCGCGCGGTGTGTAGTGAATGGTTTGGGAAGCATCTTGTCCGCGACCGATGAGATTTTCTACTTCTTTTTGTATTTTCTCTGATCCTAACCCTAAAGCATATAATGCTTTTGCGGCGATCCCTTCTCCTTCTCTTACTAACCCGAGTAAAATATGCTCTGTTCCAATATTGTTGTGACCTAAACGAATTGCTTCTTCCTGCGCTAGTGCAAGTACCTTTTGAGCTCTCTCTGTAAAACGTCCAAACATCATGTGAACATCCTCCTAACTAAGGTTAATTTTCCATTTTTATTCTTTCCCTTATTAAAGAGGCGCGACGAATATCACGCTCGTTGGGTCTTAATGGTCCTCCCGCGTATTGCTGGAGAAATCCTGGCTGTGTTAATACCATTAATTCATTTAAAATATTTCTTGATATGTTTTCAATATAACCCATATCAATTCCTAATCTTACATCTGATAAACAGCTGGCTGCTTCCTTTGTTTCAATGATTCTACTATGTGTGAGTACACCTAGGGAACGAAAAACTCTATCCTCTAATTGTATGTTAGAAGTTTTTGCTAATGCCCCCCGAGCGGATCTTTCCTGGGCAATTAGTTGACTGACAACTCCCTTTAAGTCTTCAACAATATCCTCTTCAGATTTACCTAAAGTGATCTGATTAGATATTTGAAAGATGTTACCTAATGCCTCACTACCTTCTCCATACATTCCTCTAACGACGAGACCAAGTTGATTGATGGCTGGAATAATACGATTCATTTGTTGCGTTAATGTCAAACCTGGTAGATGCATCATCACAGAAGCCCTCATCCCTGTCCCTACATTCGTCGGACAGCTCGTTAAGTATCCTACCTTCTCATCGAATGCATAATTGATATGTTCTTCTAATTCATCATCTATGCGATCCGCCAGTGTTAACGCCTCACTCACCTGGAATCCAGGATATAAGCATTGAATTCGAATATGATCTTCTTCATTTACCATAATGCAAACTTCTTCATTTTCGGTTAAAAGACAAGCACCTAGAGCAGAGTTTTCAACTAAATGAGGGCTGATTAAATGCTTTTCCATCAATACTCGTTTTTGTATTGGCTGAAGTTCTTCCATTCTTAGGAGCTCTAATTGACTTAAGTTAGGAATCGTATGATTTAATAATGCCTTCTCCATTGTCTGAATAACTTCTTGTGCTTCCTCATTAGAGAAAAGGGTAGGGAACTTATACTCATTTATATTCCGCGCGAGCCGAATTCGAGAACTTAGAACAATGTCTGAATCAGGCCCATCTGCACTCATCCACGAGCTTATGGCTTGATTAATAAATTTTTCAAGAGACATGAACTATTCCTCTCCTTCACTTTCACTGCGTAACAGCTTTTCAATTTCTCTAATTTCATCCCTTACTATTGCTGCTTGTTCAAACTCTTCGTTTTCTATGGCAGACTTTAAATCAACCTTTAGTTCTTCTACCTTCTTTTTGTAGTGAATGTTTCCACCAATTCGCTTAGGTATTTTCCCATTATGTGTGGAGTTTCCGCTATGGAGTCGTCGTAGTATCGGTTGAAGCTGATCCCTAAACGTCTCATAGCAATGAGCACATCCAAACCGCCCGACTTGAATGAATTGCTTATATGTCATCGAACAGCTTTCACATTGCAATACTTGTTGTTGCTCATAAAGTGAAGCTTTTTGTTGAGCAAGCTGGTAGTTATGATCGAAGTTTAATAGCCCCGCTAATAGATTATTAATGGAAAAACCTGATGTATTAGTGACTACAAAGTGCTCTCCTTTTTCTTGAGCACAAACCTCACATAAGTGAAACTCAGTTTTTTCACCATTGTTAATCTTTGTAAAATGAAGGGTAGCTGGCCTTTCATTACACTCCTGACAAATCATGTTACTCACCTCAATAAATGGCTTTACTCTTTTCTAAAGGCATAGAATCTTCTACTTATATTTTAATGTTGTTAACATAGCCTTTAGCATTCTCGAACGAAGTTCATCACGATATGGTAAGTCAATATACAGGACGGAGCGATCAATGACACTGAGCATAATTTTTGCTTCTCTCGTTGAGATCACATCTTCCTCAACTAGTCTAAAAATCACGTGCTCCGCACTACTTTGTGACACCCTAGAAGAGATCACTGTTAGCAGCTGGTCAATAAGGTGAGCGTTATCGTGTGATTGAACTTTCATGATTCGAATATATCCACCACCACCTCGCTTACTTTCTACAACATACCCTTTTTCAATGGTAAATCGTGTGTTAATTACGTAGTTAATTTGTGATGGTACACACTGAAACTTGTCAGCTATTTCACTACGCTTAATTTCAACGAGCTCTCTTTCACTCATCTCGAGTACTTCCTTTAAGTACTGCTCAATGATATCGGAGATATTCCTCACCATATCCCCCCTCTCTGACTTTGACTATATTTGACATTAATTATACATGATGAACATAGTTTCATGCAATGAACAACACCTTATAAATTTTTCCCCAAATTTCGTACTCTCAAACTAGGAAGGAATTCATAAAAAATAATTCTATTAAATAGATAATTATATAAGTGTCTATTGTGCTGCAAATTTTAATAGTGAGTTTATGACTTATTGTTATGGGATTTGAGCGGTTGACATGTCATAAAAGTCGGTTTATGACTTATTTGCGAGGATAATCGGATACTAGACGTCATAAAAGTTAGTTAATGACTTGTATTCGACGAAAAGATGATACTAGACGTCATAAAAAAATCCATACAACAAAAAAAGCACCCAATCAGGTGCTTTTTCCTTTGCCTAGCGACGTCCTACTCTCACAGAGGGAAACCCTC
>WTKE01000054.1 GCA_011524525.1 Bacillus sp. (in: firmicutes)
AGCTATTATTATGGCACGAAACGCCCAATCATTGATACAAATTATTATGAAACTTTTAATAGGGAGAATGTATCTCTTGTAGACGTAAGGAAGAATCCAATCGAGAAAATTACCGCTTCAGGAGTTCGTACATCTGAAGAGGAGTATGAATTGGATGCGATTGTCTTTGCAACAGGGTACGATGGTATGACTGGACCTCTTCTCAAGATTGACATTCGTGGAAAAAACGGTGTTTCCTTAAAAGAAAAATGGAATGGCGGAGCTTCCACTCGAACGTATTTAGGAGTAGCTAACGCCGGTTTTCCTAACTTCTTTATGATAACCGGTCCTGAAAGTCCGTCAGTCTTGAGTAATATGCCTGTATCGATTGAGCAGCATGTAGAATGGATCGGTGACTGCATCGAGCACTTTGAGAAGCAAGGCGTTGAAACGATTGAGGCAGCGGTTGAGGCTGAAGAGGCTTGGAGTAAGCATTGCCGTGAAGTAGCAGAAGCAACACTCTTTACAAAAACGGATTCCTGGTACACAGGTGCTAATATACCTGGGAAACCACGTGGATTTTTGATTTACTTAGGTGGTGTTGGTGCCTACCGCAAAAAATGTGAGGAAATCGCAGCAAATGGGTATGAAGGGTTTACAATTAAGCTGACGAACCAAACAGTCGGATAATAGATTAGAAGAGATTATGTAAGCGCATAGTCTCTTCTTTTTTAATAGGAAAAAGGAAATCGGTGTCGAATTAGTAGGTATAACCGCAATCTAGGAGGCAGTAAAATGCAAATACTACTGATAAGGCACGGACAATCTGAAGCTGATATACTTCATGTACATGAAGGTAGTGCAGATTACCCACTGACAGAAGAGGGAATAAGACAAGCGGTGAAGATGGCAATCCGGGTGAAAAGGGAATTTCCGCCTCAAATGATTTGGGCGAGTACCTACAAAAGGGCATCTAAAACGGCTTCCATATTAGCAGACGCCTTAGGCTGTCCTATTGAATATGTTCATGAGCTGCGTGAACATGATAATGGAGAGATGGCAGGTAAGCCACTCGAAGAGATTCCGTTCCCCTGGCACTTACTGCCACATGAAAAGTTTGGGGGATATGGGGAATCAGCGATGGAGTTTCGGGCAAGAGGAGAACAAATCTTTTCACATATTCTGGCGGTAAGTAGGGAGTATGAGCGTATTGCCATTGTTACTCACGGTGGAATGATTTCTAGAATTTTAGAAAGTTTCCTAAACATCCCCTTTGTTCATACATCCTTTTTTAAGACGGACGATACTGGAATCTCCCTTTTAGAAATTACCGAACAAGGGAAACTCGTATGGTTTACGAATAGTTCGACTCATTTGAAGGAGTCATAGATAAGTATTGGTTAAAGGGTGTCTTTGGGCACTCTTTTTATCTATTACCCACGTTCTTTTCATCGTATAATGTAACTAGGAACAGTAGATTTTTGACACAGGGATTGCGGAGTGATTAACATGCAGGTTAAGAAAATACATATAATCGGTTCTGTTGGGAGTGGCAAATCAACTCTTGCTAAAAAACTTTCAAAAGATTGTAACATTCCGCATTATGGATTAGATAATGTCGTATGGAAAAGGTTTCAAACAGGTGATATAAGAAGATCAGAAAAGGAAAGAGATGCATATTTAAAAAATATTGTAGATAGTGATGCGTGGATCAACGAAGGGGTCCATTATCAATGGGTAACAGAGAGCTTTGTGAATGCAGAACTAATAATATTTTTAGATACACGCTTTTCTAAGCGAACGTACCGAATCATTAAGAGATATTTTTTCCAGCAACTTGGTCTAGAAAAAAGCAATTACAAGTCATCTTTCTCAATGTTTTTGCGAATGTTTCGTTGGAATAGATATTTTGAGAAAGTAAGTAAACGAGAGATTATGCAGCTGTTAAAAGAATTTGATGATAAAGTTATTATCATCCGTGACAACAATGAGCTAGAGACATATTTGAAGGAGATGGGATAATTGTTACTAATGGCAAAGTGGAAGAATTTGGCGATATTGTTGGAATAAATGTAAAGGAGAAATCATAGTGGAATCTAGGGTATCACAGATAAGATATTTGGATGTAACGGACGAAAAAGTAGCTGACATCATACTCAAGTTACAAATTCCCTCCTATATGGTGGAGGCAACATTAATCAATTTTTATGATATTCCTCCGCTTAAAGACAAGGTGGAAACACTACAGAATTGTGGGGAGAGATTTTTTGGTTACTATATAGGGAATGAGCTTTGTGGTGCTATATCTTTTAAAGTGGAAGGAAAGACTTTGGATATACACCGACTGACTGTAAACCCCAAACATTTTCGAAAAGGAATTGCTAATCAACTTTTACGCTTTATAGAAGAGCAAGTGGAGGGCATTGAGAAGCTCATTGTATCTACTGGATCTGAAAATAAACCAGCTGTCGAGTTTTATTTAAATAGGGGATTTACTATTGAGAAGTTGGTACAAGTAAGTGAGCAATTGTCACTTACTTGTTTTGAAAAAAAGATTGCCAGGTAGCTGTTTCTACCTGGCAAAGTTGGTTGAATTAGTAAAAGTAAATTTGTGTTTCTTTAAGAAAATTTCTCATTTTTAACACTGATGCTTGGTTTTTGCCCCTTTTTCGATGAAAAACTATGCAATAGCATTCCGAACATTACAATAAATAGTCCTATGGTTGCGAGTGTACTCGGTAATGGAGTCGCTAGAAGAAGGACTTCCCCTATAATGACAAAAATGACTTGGGTAGACTGTGTTGCTTCAACAGCTGCGAGTTTCTCTTGGTTATCCCTCACACGATCTGTAGCTATGAAGAATAATGTTGTGGCAATCACTCCAGAAGAAATCGCGACGATAAATGATTGGGTGATTTGCTCAGTCGAAGGCGGACCAACCTGAACATAACCAATTCCAGCGAGTAGCAACCAAAAAGGGAGGCTAGCAAGGGTCATACCAAACACCCGCTGAAACGTATCCAATTTTCCCCCACAAATCTCCATCATTTTTCTATTTCCAAGCGGGTAGCAAAAAGCCGCCACAAGGACAGGAAAAGTGCTTGCTATCACGATTTCGAAAGTTAAACTTTGAGCGTGCTGCCATTGAATCAGTACCACACCTATTAGAATGAAAAACGAAATGAATAAGGCTTGGATCGGGATTTGCTGCCGAACCTTGATCGGCCCATTTTTTGATTCCACTGTTTTATAAAAAAGGGGGCCAAGAAGTACACCTGCCACAATGGTAAGGGGCCAAGTACCAGCGACGAGCCAGCCTGGACCGAATGCAGCGGCAAAGGTAATAGGTGCATAAAACAAAACAAATCCTACAAAACTCCATAAAAGCCAAGAAATAGGATTAGAAAGCATTTCTTTCCACATCCGTTTTAGATTCCTTCTATACATGACAATGATTAATAAAAAGGGGACCATAAAAATGTATCGTAACGAGGAACTCCATAGCCAGCTACCTCCTGATAGTTCCATGGAACGATTCAAAATAAAGGTAACAGCAAAAAACAAAGAAGCTAATATTCCTAATGTAATTTCTTTCATATGCGCACATCCTCTCAAACATAAACACATTATAATATATAATTC
>WTKE01000026.1 GCA_011524525.1 Bacillus sp. (in: firmicutes)
CTTCTCTATTTATACCTAAATTTAAAGTTTAGGTTCATATAAGCGGAAAAACTCCTCTTATTTTGCGGGAAATGTTGGTATTTCCCAATTTAAACGGAATTTTTACGTTTATTTTTCAAACTATAGCGTGCACGATAATAAAAAATGCTTGGAGACACAATGTTCCAAGCATTTTTTATCCAATTGCATGTTAATTGGATAGAGTTTCTTCGTTATTCAAATAATGGACTTACCGCTTTTTCACTATGAATTCGGTCAATTGCTTCTACTAGCAGTGGGGCTACCGATAAGCAAGTGATTTTCTCAAGTTGTTTTTCTTCAGGTTGTTCAATCGTGTTAGTCACAACGAGTTCCTTAATTGGTGACTGTTCAATTTTTTCAATGGAGTTGCCTGTAAAGACTGCGTGGGTACATCCAGCATAGATGGCTTTTGCTCCGTGTTCGGCTAATGCTTTTGCTGCAAACGTGATGGTTGTTCCTGTATCAATGAGGTCATCAATGATGATTGCATTTTTTCCTTCTACATTCCCAATCACATCGTATGTTTCTTGTCCGCCTTCTTCCAGTTTTCTTTTATCAATAAGAGCGATTGGCGCATTTAGAGTATTGGCTAATTTCCTAGTTCTTCCAATACTACCGTTATGTGGGGCCACAATGACCATATCTTCTAGCCCTTTTTCCATAAAATATTGTGCAAGAACGGGTACACCGATTAAATGCTCCACAGGGATATCAAAGAAACCTTGTAGCTGAGGTGTATGAAGATCCATGGTAAGAACTCGGTTCGCTCCAGCAGATTCTAACAGATTAGCTACTAGTTTAGCCGTAATTGGCTCACGTGAACGCGCCTTACGATCTTGTCTACCATAAGCGTAGTAAGGAATTACCACATTAATGACACCGGCGGAAGCTCTTTTCAACGCATCAATCATAATTAAAAGCTCTAAAATATTATCGTTCACTGGGTACGAAGTGGATTGAACAACAAATACCTCACAGCCGCGGACACTTTCTTCAATATGAATTTGAATTTCTCCATCGCTAAACTGTGAAACAGAACAATTTCCCATTTTACAACCTAAAATCTCCGCCATCTCTTCCACGAGCTTACGGTTTGAATTCAATGAAAACAACCTAAAATTATTACTTAATTGATAAGGCACCTTTTATCCCCCATACTCTTATTCATTCTTTTTCGATTCATTACGTTTCTTCATACATTCTCTTTAGATGTCTGAATTTCCTGCTTATACAGTGAAAAATGTTGATTTTTGTCACAACCTGTCTTAATTATAACCTATTTAGGTGATTTTTGAGAATCTTCATTATACTTCCATATTCCAAGCCGCCCTGTAGCAGGTAGGAACTCTTCTAGCAACTTCATATTTTCGACCTCCCACACATAACCACCGACACGATAATCCCCTAAAAATAAATCATTTCCTTCAACTATCCGTCCGTCTTCTAAGAGTGCCCATGTGTTATGGTTTTCAGCGACTTTGATACAATTTTTCAGGATACATGTACCGATTATGACTCCAGTAGGTAGGTTACTGGCTGTATAACCATGCTTCGCTAGTAAGTTATGAATGTTCGGATGACTGCAAGAATTTCTGTCCACCTTTTTACTAGTATGTATAGCTAGTGGGCCTCGATAATTGGTTCTCCAAGTCCTTGTTTCATATTGTGTCTCTCCTAGTACGAATAAACTTGCCCATGGTTGAATCATGGATAACACCTTCATTTAATATGGCCCCTTAGTTAACATCAATTATATGGTATAGATTCCCCTTCCTTTAATCACCCATTCATTCCATCCCAAAAAACACGGATAAAAGGCCAATTTTCCCCAGTTCTTACGCTCAAGCTCCACGAATGCCCCATTCCATGTCCTTCTCTTTGACATATAAATAAGCAAGCTAGTTTTATGTCTTGAGATTGGAGGAAAAAAATGTGCATGAATATACGATTGAACCGTGGGATCATCTAGTCGATTCAGCCACTAGCGAGGCAGACCTAGAACAATATGTCCCACCAGAGCTAGAAAAATTAGCCTATGAAGTCATATCAAATTATGATATGACTGTCTCCGAAATGACTCTTATCACCTCAAAGCCCGATAAAGGCGGAGCAATATGGAAAATAGAAACCAACCACGGACCACGCAGTATCAAGGTTCTTCACCGTCAGCCTACAAGGAGTTTATTTAGTGTTGGTGCCCAATTGTATGTTGTTCAGCAGGGAGCACGAGTTGCCTCCCTTATCCCCACAAAGGAAAATCACCTTTACGTACAGGCTGGAGGCAAGTTATGGATTGTCACCGATTGGGTAACTCCGCTTGAACAACTAATGAAAATTGATTTAGAAGCTGCCTCTGCACTCTGCTATGGTCTAGGAGAATTCCATCATCATACAAAAGGATATACTCCACCAACCGGCTCAAAAAAGTCCTCTCGACTGTATCGATGGAATCAATATTACGAGAAAATGATTCAAAAAATCGGTTGGTTCCGAGATATTGCCCACGCTTACCCTGAAACGGTCGCGAGTCCACACTTACTATCTGTGGTAGACAAATTTGAACAGCAAGCCCTTGACATGTATGAAAAATTCAAGCAATCCTCTTATCGAAAAATGCTTGCAAAAGGGGAAGCACATTGGGGCTTAGCTCACCAAGACTATGGCTGGTCTAATGGACAGCAAGGACCTGGCGGAATTTGGGTCATCGACTTAGATGGAGTTTCTTATGATTTACCAATTCGTGACTTGCGAAAAATTATTACAAGTACGATGGATGATATGGGAACCTGGGATCTCGAATGGATACGCGGTGTAATAGATGCCTACCACCAAGCCAATCCCATCGATCAAGAAACCTTTGAATTACTATGGATTGATATGGCGTTTCCAAACGAGTTTTATAAGCATGTAAAAGAAGTCGTTTTTGAACCAGTGACTTTTATGAACACTGAACTTGATGCCATCTTAGACAGAATCACTCAAACTGAGGCCAATAAATGGGAAGTTTTATCCGAATTAGCCAAAGACAAAGAGAAGTACCTTCCAGGTGATTACACAGAGGAAGAAGTCATTTATGATGTAACTCCAAGTGCTGTCGTATTGGGCAATACAGAATTACTAGTCAATAATAATGAATTTAAAAAATCTCATCCATCTAAAGCACAACAAAATATTCCATCCACTTTCGAAGAGCCTAAGAACTCTATGTCTAAGGAGTCTAAGACAAAGGAATCTAAATCTAAGGAATCTGAAACAAAGAAATCCATTCAAGATCAAGAAAGTTTGCGTTCTAGCATCCAAAAAATAAAAATGGAACCATCCCTCAAGTCTAAAAAGAATAGCAACAAAGAACATTTGGTCGACCTTGATCTCCTTCTAAAATCCATTCTAGAAGATGATCTTCCAAAATTGCTTAAGAAAATGAATGAAGAGAAACCGTCTAAGGCTCTTAAAAATTCCGAACGTCCATCTTCCTCGAAATCTGCGAAGACAAGAAAAGCCAATCCTGAATTTGAAAGTATTGTAGCAAAAGTCCAGCGGAAAAAGCTAGAGTACGAACGTAAGACAAAAAAGAAAAAATAAAGTTTATTTTCTACGAAATTTAAAAGAAGGGAGAACGCACATGAATGTGTTGCTGATTTGTACAGAAATGCTACCTGTCCCTAATATTCGAGGTGGCGCTATCCAAACGTATATATGCGGTGTTTCCCAATTATTAAGCGAACAACATCAAATTACCATTATCAGCAGAACAGATCCGGATCTACCTGACGAAGAGGTTGTTAATGGCATACGCTACGTCCGTATTGACTCTCAAAGGTTACTAGATGTTTACAAACAAGGAATTGTGAAATATCTGTCAGAAACAGAAGAGCAATACGATATCATTCACATTTTTAATCGTCCAAAGTTGGTCCTTCCAGTAAGCGAACTCGCTCCTAACTCACGAATCATATTAAGCATGCACAATGATATGTTTAAGCCAGAGAAAATTAGTCGAGCTGAAGGAGCTGCAGCTATAGAGAAATTAGAAACAATCATAACCATTAGTAAATATATTGGTCAAACCATCGTTTCCTATTTTCCAGAAGCAGCACCCAAAATCTTCCCAATTTACTCCGGTGTGGATTTGTCCAGATTCGCTCCTTGGACCGAATCAGATTCTGCTCTACAGGCAAGAAAAGCCATTCGTGCCAAATACGACTTAGGATCCAAAAAGATTATATTATTTGTTGGTCGCCTCTCAAGAAACAAAGGGCCGCATGTTCTTGTTAAGGCCATGTCACATATCAAAGAAAAAGACGCTGTGCTCGTTATCGTCGGTGCAGCCTGGTATAGCGACGATAGGATTAGTGATTATATATCCTATACCCGAGCCCTAGCTGAGCGTTCACCTATTCCGGTGATCACAACTGGATATGTTCAAGCAGATGAAGTTCATAATTGGTTTTGTGCCGCAGATGTTTTTGTTTGTACATCCCTTTGGGAAGAACCACTAGCTCGAGTTCATTATGAAGCCATGGCAGCAGGTCTTCCTTTTATCACCACTGCTAGAGGTGGGAATCCAGAAATCATCCTGAACGATAATGGCTATCTTGTCCAAAATCCAGAAGACCCTATGGAATACTCAAACCACCTTAATAGTATGCTAGCAAATTTAGAGTCTACTAGGAGTATGGGACTTCGCGGTCGAAAACTAGTTGAAGAAAATTTCACTTGGAATCATGTAGCCAATAATATCCTTTCCGTTTGGGAGAGAAATCCTTCCGAAAATTAGCAGCCAAAGGAAGTGTGCATTATGAAGATTCTTGTCACAGGTGCTGCAGGTTTTATCGGATCTCATCTCTGTGAGCGCTTGCTACAAAACCCACAAAATGAAGTAATAGGTATTGATGTGTTTTTACCAGTTGGTACTTCAAGATGGATTCGTGAAAGAAACCTTCAAAACCTACTACATTCCACAAGATTTACATTTGTTGAAGAGAATTTACTACAAGCCAATTGGGACACCTTACTTGAGGGAGTAGATATCATCTACCATCTTGCAGGTGTTCCGGGTGTAAGATCTAGCTGGGGTCAGGACTTCACTTTGTATGTAAGCAATAATATTATCGTCACTCAAACGTTATTAGAAGCATGCAAAAAGTTTCCGATTAAGAAGTTCATTTATATCTCAACCTCTTCTGTCTATGGCCAAAAGGATGGCAAAGTAACAGAAAATTCTGAGCCAACACCACTATCTCCATATGGGGTTACGAAATTATCCGGAGAACATTTATGTCGAGTTTTTTATCAAAACGATGGTCTCCCCATCACGATCTTACGATTATTTACCGTCTATGGTCCAAGACAGCGACCAGACATGGCCTTTCATAAATTTATTAAGAAAACACTTGCTAACGAAACAATAGACATATACGGAGATGGACAGCAAACAAGGGATTTCACCTTTATTAGCGACTGTGTAAATGCTATTGCCTCTGCTGCAACCTCGGATGGCATTATAGGAGAAACGATCAATATCGGCGGAAAAGAAAGGGCCTCCCTTTTAACTTGCTTATCCATCCTAGAAGACGCTCTTGGTCAAAAACTTAAGTGTAGATATACAGGATCCACTTACGGAGAACCACTTCATACTTGGGCTGATATTACAAAAGCACAAAAACTATTAAATTACGATCCTAAGGTAACTTTAAAGGAAGGCTTATTGAAGGAAATTGAGGATATAAAGGATTTATATAAGGAGAAATAAAAGTTTGTTGATTTTTAGTCCTTCATAAAAAATGGGGGATTTTTTTATGCTTTGATAGTACTTATTTCTAAATATATATCCATATCCCTACAATAATCTGGATTCATAAGATTTTGTAGGGAGATGAATGTAACTATACACTGATTTTATGAGCACCTTTTCCTACTAAAAAGGATGCCGCATCTCTATCTACTATTATTTTTACATTAGGATGAAGTTGTAGAAAGGATGCTGGAAAATCAGTACTTACTCTTCCTTCTATTGTTTTATAAATTGCTTCGGCCTTGCTCTTTCCACTTGCCAATAATATTATTTTCTTCGCATTCATAATGCTACCCATTCCCATTGTGATCGCTTTAGTTGGCACATCATCAATCTTATTAAAAAAACGAGAATTTGATTTGACTGTTTCATCTGCTAACTCTACAACATGGGTCCCTACAGTAAGATGAGCACTTGGCTCATTAAATCCAATATGCCCATTTGTACCAATGCCCAGTAGTTGAATATCAATTCCCGCACAATCTTTAAGCTTCTTTTCAAAATGGGCAATCGTCTTTTGTTCATTGTCAAATATTCCAGGAAGAATATGCACGTTTCTCTTCTGGATATTCACCTTTGAAAACAGGTGCTTCCACATAAAATATGAATAACTTTGAGGATGTTCTGCTGGTAAACCTAAATATTCATCAAGATTAAAGGTTGTGACAGCGCTTAAGTCTACATTACCACACTGATAGGATTGAACTAGCTTCTCATACAATCCTATCGGTGTACCTCCAGTTGCTAAACCTAAAACAGAATCCGGCTTCTTCTTTATTTGGTTAAGGATTTCTTCTGCCCCTCTTAAGCTCACCTGATCATAGTTATCCATAATCATCACTTCTGGCATTATATCTCTCCTTTACACATCTGTTCTATTTAACCGCTAACTCGGTATCTGGATCAAAGAAATGAAGTTTTTGTACATCAAGAAATAACTCAATCTCCTTTATATTGTCCAGATTTTCATCTCGCTTCAATCGAGCCTTTAAAGCTTGCTCACCAATCATTAAGTGGAGGAAGACCTCAGAGCCCATATTTTCAACAAAATCAACTTTCGCAGTCAACTTAACTTCAGATACTGCTTTACCATGAATATCTTCTGGACGTATTCCAAGTGTTATTTCGTTATCCAAATATCCTTTATTGATTAGTAGCTCCGCTAGTACTTCTGGTAGTTGACATTCGAAATTTCCACATATAAAAAATATGGAATCTTGCTTTCTTGTAACCTTTCCATCTATAAAATTCATTGCTGGTGATCCAATAAAACCAGCTACATATTTGTTGACAGGGTGCTCATAAACTTCCTTAGGTGTCGCTGCTTGTTGAATAACACCATTGTGCATAACTACAATACGATCTCCCATAGTCATTGCTTCGGTTTGATCATGAGTAACATATACAAAAGTAGTCCCTATTTGTTTGTGAAGCTTTATGATCTCCGAACGCATCTTTACACGTAGTTTCGCATCCAAGTTGGAAAGAGGTTCGTCCATTAAGAAAACCTTTGGTTCTCTTACAATCGCACGACCTATTGCAACCCTCTGTCGTTGTCCCCCTGATAAGGCCTTGGGTTTACGTTCTAATAGATGATCGATTCCTAGGATTGTCGCCACCTTGTTTACACGTTCTTCAATCACTTCCTTTGGAAACTTACGCAGCTTTAATCCATGCGCAATATTGTTATATACAGTCATATGAGGATATAATGCATAGTTCTGAAAAACCATTGCAATGTCACGATCCTTCGGCGCTAGATCATTTACCTTCACATTTCCTATGTATAAATCTCCCTCCGAAATAGTTTCCAAGCCAGCGATCATCCGGAGAGTAGTTGATTTCCCACAACCAGATTCTCCAAGTAATACTATAAACTCTGTCTCTCCTATTTCTAAGTGGAAATCTTTTACAGTATAATCATTTTTTCCATATTGTTTTTTCACATGATCAAATCTTACCCCTACCATACATATCCCTCCTTATCAGGTTACAACTCCTTATTGATTCGTTGGTAATATCACTTTATTTTTTCACATTGATAAGAATGAATTTTATCTTCAATTTCCTTTAAAGTTGGGTAACGATTTTCTTTCCTTGCAACAACAGTACTTGCAAGTGCATTTCCAAATTCCAAACATTTCTCCATTGTATAACCTTTTAAAATGGCATACATAAAACCAGCATTAAAGGCATCACCTGCACCAGTAGTGTCAAATGCAGTAGTAGGAAAACCTGGATGGTGAACAATTACGTTATCGGTATAGGCTGTTGCCCCTTCGGCACCTTGCTTTACAATGATTGTTTTTGCTCCTCTTGCTTTTAAAAAATCAATGGAATCTTCGATGGAACTTAGACCCGTTAAATGAAAAAGTTCCTCATTATTCGGCATAAAAAAATCCATTTCGGGTAGTAGCTCATTAATTTCATTTTTACTCTTCTCACTCCACCCATCAATTGCAGAGTTCGCATCAAAAAATGTCAGCTGGTTAGCAGCTTTTGCTCGTCGAAGGGCTTTTTTCGCTCCTTCAACACCCATACTAGGCAATAAAAAGTAGCCATAAAAGAGAGTCGCATCCGCTTGTTCAAGATCATCCACACGATCAATAATATCTGACGTAAAATCATAAAAATTTCCACTATATGTAACAAAATAACGTGAGCCTTCCTTATTAACGACTGCGACAGATACAGCTGTTGCACTTTCTGTTCGGATCACACGATTTTCCATAAGAGGTTCCATTTCCTTTATTATTAAATCTCCAAACTCATCCTTGCCTAAAGTAGCGATTACCCTAGGTTTTTCACCCAATTTAGCCAAGGGATAGATAACATTTGCTAAAGCACCTGGGCGAAGTTGCATATTATCAACAAGATGCTCTTCACCAAACTCTGGCCGCTGCTCAACTTGTGCTAAAATGAGATCTACATTTAAATTACCAATCAAATTTATCATTATTCTTTCCCCGTCACTTTACTGATAATCTTTGCTTCACCCGCTACAAGACCACGCTTTTTGGCTAACTCAACAGCTGCTAATTGAATAACTAATGAATAGGTAATTACACTTACATACTCATTTATGGATGGAATTTCGATAGATTGTACGTTTTCGTGCAATAAACCTTCATCTGAGACGTACAGAACCTTGGCACCAAAATCTGCTACTTCCTTAACAAAATTACGATTGATCTCGTATGTTTCTCCTTTTGGATTAAAGAAGATAACTTGTACACCCTTCTCCTCCAACAATTCAAATGGACCGTGTCTAAATTGAGGAGCCGATAATGCTTCAGAAAAGATACGAGCTGTTTCCTTCAAGGTAAGCGCTCCTTGACGAGCAGTATAGATACTTGGTCCACGCCCAAGTAACAAGATAGGCTTTTCTGGATTAAAGAATGAACCGATTTGTTCCATATACATACTTGCTTTCCCTATATGCTCACTTATTACATCTGCAGCTTCTTCTAACGCCACTGTATAATCTTTACCTATCATTTTAGAACCAATTTGAAGTAAGAGAGCAACAGTTGTGGTAAAAGATTTAGAGGAAGCAATCGCCTCTTCTTTGCCCGCTTGTGTATAGAAAACCGATTGGCTCTGTTTATCTAATGTACTATTGGGGCTATTTGTGATTGCTGATAGTTTTGGATAACGGCCCACTAGCTCTATTGCCTCAAAGCTTTCCCCACTTTGAGAAGTAACGATTACCTGGTGCTTATCAAGAAACTCTCTAGAATAATAGTAAAGTAGTTCAGAATTATCCAACGACGTTGCTTGAACACCATTTGCATTTAATAGCGCTACAAATAGTTCGGATGCTGCCAGTGAACTCCCCATCCCGGTTAATAATAATGGCTTACTCGTATGAAATGTTTTTTCTTGATTATCTTGTAGCGTTTTTCGTATTGCTCCTGGCTGTTCCATTACTTCTTTAAAAAATATGCTCATAAAAGTTACCCCTTATCTGCGCCGTCAGATAGACCGCTTATTATATATTTTTGGAAAAATAATGCTAAAATAATTGGTGGTAATGATGCTAGAAATCCACCAGTAATCTGAAGCCCAAAATCCACCATACCACGTTTTGAAAACTCAGAAATGGCAACTGTGATAGTTTTCGCCTCATAAGTTGATGTAAAAATACTTGCAAACATAAATTCATCCCACGAGATCAACATAACGAAAATTCCAGCTGCAATAATGCCAGGCATTGACATGGGTATTACAAACTTATATAACACACTAAAATAGGATTCTCCGTCTATAAAGGCTGCCTCTTCAATGGCTTTTGGAATAGAATGAAAGTAGCCCTGTAAAAGCCAGATGACAAATGGCAGGTTAAATGCTGAGTAGATTAATACTAAGCTAGATAACTTATTGGTCATATCCATCCTTGCTAGAACCACATATAAAGGAATTAAGAGGACTACCTCAGGGACCATCCTGAATCCAAGCACTGAGATAAGCAACCCATCCTTACCTTTAAAACGGAATCTTGCGTACGCATAAGCTGCAAATATTCCAACAAAAAGCGTTACAATGGTTGTTGATATGGATACAATCAGACTATTTTTCATTGCAGTTAGAAAAGGTGGAACACTTCCATCACTTGCAGTCCCAGCAAAAATATTTTTATAGTTAGATAAAGTCCACTGCTCTGGTAAAACATGTAAGGTCTTTGCATTTAAATCCTGACCAGAGGAAAAAGTAGCGATAAACAGTAGAATAATTGGTGTTAGTGTGAATATAAGAACTCCACATACTCCTAAATAAGTAACTATTTGTTGTAGTTTCGTTTTTTTCATCTTTATTGCTCCGTATTCTTATATAGTGATTTGATATAAATAATCGCAAATACCATACTGAAAAAGGTCATCGTTATCGCAATTGCAGACCCATAACTGAAATTCCCAAACATCATGGAGGATTCATACGTTAAGAATGACAGTACCCTTGTTCCTCCTGCAGGTCCACCACTGGTCATGATGTAAATGATATCGAATACTTTAAATGCTTCCATTGTACGAATGACTAATGCAACAAGAATGGCAGGGCTAAGCATCGGTAGGGTAATAGTTAGTAATCTTTTAAAAACATTCGCCCCATCGACTTTTGCGGCTTCATAAATATCTTTTGGTAGAGACTGAAGTGCTGCTAGTAGAATTAGCGAGATAAAGGCTGTATTTTTCCAAACATCGGCGATGATAATCGCATTCATTGCAGAAAAAGAGCTTCCTAAAATGTTGATATACCCCTCAGTAAGTCCTAACTTTTCTAGAAGTCCCGTAATTGTTCCATGATCAGCATCATAAAACCATTTCCAAAGAACAGAGTTTACTATTGTTGGAAGAGCCCAAGGAATCAACATTAATCCACGAACCACACCTCTTCCTACAAATGCCTCATTTAGAGTTAAAGCAATCAGCAATCCAAGAATGAACTCTAAACCAACAGAAAGAACGGTGAAATAGAGTGTTTTGTAAAGAGCAGACCAAAATTCCGATCCAGTTAGAGCCTCTATATAGTTAGTAAGTCCAACAAAATCCCAGAGGTTAGGGTTATCCAACTTATGGACATTCTTAGTTAAATCGATGAAGCTTATAAATACCGAATAAAACAATGGCAGTAAGATAATTCCTAAAATTATAAAGAAACTCGGTAATAAGTAAGAATAGGGTCTTAGTTTATTTCTCAATACTCTCATCACCTTTCAGATCGAGACCACTATGTGTTTAACGGAATAAGTAAGAGGTTTTGTATTCAAAATATTAGGACTACTTATGATACGCCACCTCTAAAATAAACCTAGCTAACGTTTAATTATCTTGTAACTCCTTTACTTTCTCTGCAACTTCATCTAGAGCTGTCTGAGGATCCTTCTTACCAATTAATGCTTCTTGCAATCGCAATTGTAAGAATTTAGAAAACTCATTATATTCAACAAGTGCTGGACGAGAAATCGTTGACTTTAGTTGTTCTTTCATTTCTGGTAAGGCACCATGATTTTCATTTAACTCAGTATCTTCATACAACTCAGACCAAGTCGGTAAAGCACCTGCTTCAATTGATTGTCTCTTTTGTAGTTCTTTACTTCCTAAAAACTCCATGAACTTCCAAGCAGCATCGTGGTGCTCGGATTGAGTTGTTATTGCTAAGTACATAGAACCCGTTGCAGTAGCAGCTGGAGCCCCCTCAACGGCTGGTAGCATGCCAACCTTTACTTTTCCCTTAACTGGTGAATCATCACTATTTATTTCACCCCAATAAAATGACCAACCTGAAACAAAAGCAGTTTTTCCATTTTTAAATGCATCCAAAATTTGACGATCATTGTTATTTATAGATGCGGAATCAATAAATCCACCATTCTTCATAGAATCAACCATATACTGAAGAGCATCTACCCCAGCTTTATTATTAATGGTAGGATTTCCTTTACTATCAAAGAAGCTTCCACCAAATGAACCAAGAAATTGTGTATAATAAGCGACTAATCCTTCACTTGCACTCCATCCCCAAGAGCTTGCTGGGCCAGAAGTAATTCCTTTTTCTTCAAGAACCTTAGATACCGTTGCGAATTCTCCCCATGTAGTTGGTGCTGAATCAAAGCCTGCAGCCTTTAACATTTCCTCATTGTAGTAGAAAAAAAGAACATCATTAAACATGGGAACTCCATAATACTCACCATCAAGAGAGGCAATATCTAAACTAGATTGCAAGATTCCGTTTTCCATCTCATCCGTAAACATATCTGTTACTGGTTGGATAAAAGCAGCATCCGCGTATTCTGCTGTCCAGATCTCATCCACATCGACAATATCGTAAGCAGCACTTCCACTTGCATTAAAAGACGCCAATTCTTTATCGTGCAACTGGTCATAAGCTACATGCTCTAATTCCACATTAATATCTGGATTCTCTTTTTCAAACTCTTCAATTACTGACTCACGGAAACCTGCAAAGTCATCACTGGACAACACTCGAATGGTTTCAACGCCATTTTCATCTGTCGAACCTGTTTCATTATTGGAACAACCAACTATTACGCTTAAACCCAAAATGACTACAGAAAATAAGCTTGCTTTTTTCATAACATACTACCTCCAATTAAATAGTTTCTTGAAAAATATGATTGAAGACCGAGTTAATCGCACCAAGTGCAGCGGCATTCTCATTTAATGAACCCATTTCAATACCATTCTGAAAAGGAGTAAATCTCGAAACTTGTTCTTGAATGTCTTTTAGAACGGGGAGTAAGTCTGGTGACTTAATACCACCAATCACTATCTTTTCAGGATTTAGTAAGCTAACAATATTCGCTAATGCAATGGAAATATAAGTGGTTAATTCATCTAGGGCCTCTTTATTTGGGGTTTCAAGTAGCTTATTAATATTTCTTTCAAAAATCCCGAAGGCTCCCATTTCATTCTTATATCCCTTTTTAATATCTTCCATAGAAATCAAATAACCGATCTCTCCTGCTGAGTAGCTATGTCCTAAAATCAACTGACTATCTGAAATAATCGCACTACCCACACCAGATCCTATTGATAGAAAAAACATATCTCTCGTGTCCTTCCCACTTCCTAGCCAACTTTCACCAAGAGCAGCTGAGTTCACATCATTATGTACAAAGATAGGAAAATCAAAGTGTTCCACTAAATGACTTTTTAAATTTACATTTTCCCATCCTAATAATGGAGCATCTATTACAATCGCTTTGGAGCTATCCACAATAGAAGGAACTGCAATCCCTAGTCCTAAGATTCTTTCTTGATCAACATCTGCATCCTTCAAGAAAGACTTAATATCCAAAATGAATTCATTTATATTGGAGGTTAATGGATAATACTTACTTCTAATTACATTTCCATCAAGATCCGTTAACAAATGTACGCTTCCTCTGTCCCCAATCTCTACTCCTACCCCATAAGCAGATTCTGGGTTAAAACCTAATTCTATTCCTCTTCTTCCTCCCTCTTTTGTTGAATCCCCAAGCCCTAACTCAACTACAAATTTCTTTGCCAGTAAGTCATCAACAATATGAGAGACTGTAGAACGACTAATTCCTAACGTCTTTGCTACTAAGGAACGACTAATAGGTTGATCTCTTCTTATAAGGTCTAAAATTAGGTTCCTATTTATCCGTTTTATGAGATCTAAACTACCAGTTTGTTTCATTGACCTCCCCCTTTCCTTACAAATTGCGTCTTTAAGCTTTGTATTTTAGTTTGTTTCGACTCAATACAAACTAACTAAAACAAATATATTACACATATTTGTTTATGCCACTCTTCATGTAAGGTTTTCTAACGTCATTTTTCATAATATTCTCTGAATATAATAATTTGATTGTTTTTAATTTCGCTTTTAATCCCCTTCTAAAGGCTCCATAGTATAAGCTCTTTACTCGACCAGAAAGTTCGAATGCTAATGAAAGAAAGTACAGTTTTAATTCTTACTATTTACCAAGTAATAGTTTTAACTGACTATTGGTCGTAAAATTTCCTTAATCATGACCTAGTTCCCTTATATTCCATTCGAGTGTCGAAAAGTTTTCAAATATAGAACAAGTAATGACAAGTTTAAACAAAATGTACCCATTGAGCGTTATGAGAGTGAATTCTATAATTAAGTCGTTCGGAAACTCCTACAAAAGGGGGATTTTAATGAAGAAGAAATGGATTTCAGGTGCTTTAACAGCAAAACCCTAACTTCCTAGCAAACATTGAAAAAAACACATTTGTACTAGATGCTGGTGTGGAAAGCTCCATTTATCCTGAAGCCCTTGTAGATGTGGAAGTTCTTGAGGATGATTTTACGGCTACACCAGCAAATGATTTATATAACACCTATCAATGGGATATTAAGCAAGTAACAAACAATGGGGCCTCTTGGAATTTAGAAGTAGGAATTGGAGAATCCCATGTATCAAAATGGTCATGGAACTCACGTGGCTGGATCGATTGCAGGAAATGGTAGAGTAGTAGGAAATGGGCCAGAACTAAAAGTGGCTGCCTATCGAGTGTTTGGACCAACGGGAGGAGCGTACACTTCAGATATTGCCAATGCATTGATGACAGCAGCAGATGATAATGTAGATGTTGTTAATATGTCACTAGGAGGTTACGATTGGTTCCAAGATCCAAATTATGCAACACAAGAGGTTGTTGCAGATGTTCGTCTCTTTAACCGCGCTATCCAATATGCAATTAAGAATGGAGTGACCGTAGTGGGATCTGCCGGAAATAATGGTGCAGACCTTTCAAGTCCTGGGAAGCTTTCTGGCGACGATCAAGGTGCAACCCACCGGAGCCCAAGCAGTCAAACAATGATCCGTGTAGCTGCTGGTGGTGAAGAAAAGAATCTTACCTACTATTCTATCTATGGTGTGGGTAAAATTGATGTCCTCGCACCGCGGCGACTACGGTACAGCTTGGCTAGAAACAGGTGACACCGCTTTAAGAGATCGCAATAAATTATGTTTATCTACGGTTCCTGGAGGATATGCCTTCTATGCTGGTACATCTATGGCTGCTCCTAAAAAAGCTGGTCTTGCTGGAGTCATTATTGCCAAGTATGGGAAAGGTGTCATCCCCTGCTCAAGTTAAGCACATTATTCAAAATTCTGCTGATGATTGGTTCAAACCAGGCTATGATGGAGAATCTGGATTTGGAGCTATCAATGCGGTGAATGAGTTAAAGTAATAGAATCGTAGAATTAATAATCCAGAGGAATTCTGTTCCCTCTGGATTTTCTTTATTAAGTCATTTAGTGATGGAAAAAAACATAAATGGAACATACAAAAAACTACTAGGATATAAATCATTAGGAAAAGATGTCATTTTAATGAGAGTGACTAGTGGCGCGAATGAGGGAATTGGAGATTTATGTAAAAGTAACTTTTAGACTTAGCGTCTCCACAATCTCGGTTACATTTTTCCCGTCCATGATAGACTGTAAGAATGTTCGTACTTCCTCTATGGACATACCCATATCTCTAGCCTGTTTGATTAGTTGAATCCATTCCCCGTCAAGATTCTGAATCTCTTTCATGGTTTTCCTCCTATATCATTCAAGTCTCATAGCTTTAATCATAAATGGTGAAGGTTAAATTAAAGTTAAGAAATTGGAAAATTATAATAAAAGGAGAAAATTAAACTTTTACGAAAGAAATTTATACCCAAATCCCCTTACTGTAATAATATACTCTGGTTTAGAGGGATTAGGCTCAACCTTTTTTCGTAAGGTACTGATATGAACGGACACTGTTTTTAAATCACCAAATTGGTCTTCTCCCCAAATTAAGTCATATAACTGCTCCGTACTAAATACTCTTCTTGGGTTTGAAGCGAGTAAAATTAATAGCTGTATTTCCTTCGTTGATAAATGGATGGGTTTGTCCCCAACGGTTACCACATATTGATCGATGTCAATATGTAGCTCTCCCCATGTAATCATATGTGTATTCTCTTCTTCAGACGAGGTCTGCTGTGTACTACGACGCAAATGTGCTTTTACTCTTGCCATTAATTCTCCTGGATCAAATGGTTTCGTGATGTAATCATCGGCACCTAACTCTAGCCCACGAATTTTTTCACTTTGTTCTCTTTTGGCACTTAAAAAAATCACTGGGATGTGAATTTGTTTCTCTCGTAATCTCTCGCAAACCTTAAATCCATTCATTCCAGGAAGGAGAATATCAAGAATCACCAGATCTGGCATAACATCCATGATGCCAGCTAGTGCCTCTTCTCCATTAGCAAATGAGATCACACGATACTCTTGTTCAAGGTAGAGTTTCAATAAATTCTGGATATCTACTTCATCTTCAGCAATAACAATGGTCCTCATTTATTCTCCCCCTGCTCCCCAGTGTAGATTGGCAATGTGAAATAGAAAGAACTTCCCTTTGATTCCAAGCTTTCTGCCCAAATCATTCCGTTATGATAATCAATAATTTCTTTCGCAATAGCCAGCCCAAGTCCAGCATTCCTATACGTATCATATTGTTCAGCATCCGCTCGATAGAAACGGTCAAAAATATAAGGAAGTGACTCCGCATCAATTCCTATTCCATTATCATGAACACCAATGACTAAGCTCTGATTACGGTAAATATTCCCTATCTTCTCTATGGCCACAGCGATTTCCTCTTGATGTTCCTGTCTTCTATAAAACTCCTCATATTCAATGACGTCAATCTTAATGAACCCATTCTCTTTTGTATACTTAATGGCATTCGAAATTAAATTCTCCATCACTTGCCTTATTCGGTTCAAATCCATTAAAAGAACCCATTCATTTGGTTCTAATGACACCTGATGTTCAAACTGAAAATCGATGTTCTTACTAGTAACATCTGCTTTAAACTGATATAAAAACTGAATAAACTTCTGAACAGATACTTCGTTCAAAGAAAAACTTGCCTGCCTTTCTTCTAATCTGGAAAGGTCATGTAGATCCTCTATTAACCGATCAATATATAGGGTTTTTTCATGGATGATTTTCAAATACGTTTGATCACAAGGTTCAATCACCCCATCTAACATCGCCTTGACATACCCCTGAATGGATGTCATTGGCGTACCTAAATCATGAGAGATATTCGATAATAGATGGCGGCGTGACCTCTCCACACTTACCAGCTTTTCAGTACTGATTTGTAGTTCTTCCGTTCTTTTTTGTACCCTTTCTTCAAGCTCTTCATTTAATAAAAGCGCGGCTCGCTCTGCGTTTTCTTTTTCCCTTTGAATGATTTTCACCCGATCAGCTAATGCCAACGAAAATAGAATCATCTCGAAAAGTGATCCAATTAAGGAGGCGTATCGTGTAAAAGTATTTAGAGGCAATGTTCCTGCATCTGACAAGGAAGATATTAGGCCCGTCAGCAAAAAGATAAACCAGGCAAAAAACAAGTAACGAGCTGCTTTATTCCCTCGCTTCCAACAAAGAATCGTAGTAGTTAGAACAACAGGAATAAAGAGAATAGTAGAAAGGGTTACAAGATGTAAAGCAAGAGAATAGGACATCATTAACACGATGAGTATTCCTATATTGAATGCAGTAAGCATATGGAGAATTCTGCTCCAAATCTTTGCATACTGCTGAACATCAAGAAACTTATTCACAAATAAAGCTCCCGCCAAGTTAGAGAGTGCAATGGAAAATACAATCGAGCGATTATTCCACCATGGGAAGTCAGGCCATAAGAATTGATAAGCAAATCCATTCAGCGTTAATTGAGTCATACTAACTGCGAAGATTAGCAGGACATACCATAAATAGCTCCGTAAGCGTAAGGAAGAATATAAAAAGATGTTATATACAACCATTACAAGTGTTGACCCATAATATATTCCGAAAAGAAGATACTCTATTATGCTTTTTTCCGAAAAAGTTTCTTCATCCCATAGTACAACTGAGAGCTGTAAGGATCCTTCACTTTTTATTTTGACATAATAGATTCTTGTTTCCTTTTCAGGCAAGGTTAGTTCGAATGTCACATGCCGATGCTTTCGATCTCTCTCAGAAAACGGAAGTAAATCACCACCATAATAGGCTAAATGCTTATTCGTTTTCGTTTGTTCATATAAAGTAATGGAATCGTGAGGGGCGTAAGGAAATTCTAAAATATATTTATCCGTGCTAAGTTGATTGTCTATTTCGAAGCGCATCCAGTAGACAGATGACTTGTACCCATAACTAGGAATGCCTTCTTTATTTTCTATAAATTGGTTGGATAAAGTGGTTGAGGACACATCGTCGATTGTAAGATTTCCCCCTTTATCCTCTAGTATTTCCATATTTTCATAGATCTTATATTTCCCTATATTTTTTTGATTGATTATTACAGAAGCTTGGGCTTCGTTTATGCTTCCACCGCATATGATGATAGCTAGTAAGGAAAGCATCAACAATATTCTATTCATTATAGAACCTCCGTTAGGAATGTCTAACCAATAATTCTATATGTATGTATCAATTTCCTCCAACATAAGGAGTAATACAATTTTCCTAT
>WTKE01000095.1 GCA_011524525.1 Bacillus sp. (in: firmicutes)
ACCCTCTTCCTCATCTTCTTAGTCGTAATATATATTATATTATAACATTGAATTTCCTGCATTTGATGTGAAGAAAAGTACAACTTAAAATTATTATCTTAATAATATCAAATTTTCAGAAAAAATACTTTATAAAAAAACTCAAACAGTCTCTCTCGAGAAAGTTTGAGCTTTCGAAAGTACGTTATTTTCTTTGCGATGCTTCATGAAGGGCTGATAGTTCTCTTTCTAATTCTCCTAAAATTGCCTTACCTTCTTTTTCCTCAATCAAACCAAGGCGAACAGCAAAATCTATTTCACGAGATAGACCAAACATTTGTGTATCCAGAACCTCTTCATATAACGGACACTGAGGCATCGTTAAGTTATCCATTTGTACTTTAATTAACTTTAGAATTTTATCAGCGTCAGCCTTTAATAAGGCATTTGCTTTTTCTTTATGATCTAAAACCATGTCAGACGCCAACTTAGTCCCCCCGTTTCCGAGCGTTTATCCTATCTATAAATTTTATACGTTTAAGAGGAAAATTGCAAGGATAAACAGGAGAACCCGTATAAAGATTCAGGAAATTTCGAATATCCTCCAAAAATGACTTTTATCCTCATTAAGTCTATACTAAGGTTACAAAGGGGGAACTGTTATGGAAAATATTATACCAATCCAAGGGAAAGTAAATTTCACAATTACCTTAGACCCTGGAGTATGGATCTTTGATGATCGTCGAGTAGATTTAACTACCTATTTTGAAGGAAGTCATGAAAAAGCAGATGATTTAGAAGAATATAAAAAAAGCATATCCAAGCATTGGGACCGTGAAATAATGGAGGGAGCTGTTTTTCCTCCCACTTTAAAGACGGAGAAAAAATACGAAAAAGAGAAAGTTCTGACGGGGACATTTGGGATGCCGCTAAAACCATTCTTAAAAAATGCAGAGATTAATGATGATGCAAAAAACTTAACACTCATCACTACAGATGGAGAGGTATCTATGCCCCTAGATGTAGGACAAGAATTAATATTGGGGTTTTCAAAGGAAGGTAAGCCATTAACAGAAGATGGACCCGTGTATGCCTTTTACGGAGATGGCTCTAATAAACACCAACCAATAAAAAATATCCGTGCGGTAGCTATCGAATAAAAGAAGGGCCACCCTTCTTTTATTCGATAGCTTGTTAATGCTTGTGCCACTTAAGGGTAAAAAAAATCATTTATTTATAAAAGATCTGCTGCTAATTGTGCAAGACCGGATCTTTCACCCTTAAATAACTTTACATGGCCGGATATCGATTGGTCCTTAAACCTCTCGACTACATATGTAAGGCCATTGTTATATGCATCAAGATACGGATGGTCAATTTGCTCAGGGTCACCCATCAGCACAATTTTACTTTTTTCTCCAACTCTTGTAAGAATGGTCTTTACTTCATGTTTTGTTAAATTTTGAGCTTCATCAATAATAATGAACTGCTCAGGTATACTTCTTCCCCTTATATAAGTAAGAGCCTCCACTTCAATCGAACCCATGCCTGCAAGAATCGCATCAAGCTCCCCAGGCTTTTTCACATTAAATAGATATTCTAAATTATCATAAATTGGCTGCATCCATGGCCGTAGCTTTTCTTCCTTTTCACCAGGTAAAAATCCAAGATCTTTCCCAACAGGAACAATCGGTCTAGCTACTAATAATTTCTTATATTCCCCGAAATCCTCTGTTTGCATCAATCCTGCAGCTAGGGCCAGAAGAGTCTTCCCTGTCCCTGCCTTACCGATTAAAGTCACAAGCGGAAGGTCTTTTCTTAGAAGCAACTCAATCGCCATCGTCTGCTGAACATTTCTTGAGCGAATACCCCATATATGATCATGATCAAACACTAGCTTTTTTATTTTTTGCCTCTTGGAATCAACCATACCAAGTGCGGATTGAGAAGATCCCATTGCATCCTTAAGTACCAAGAACTGATTTGGATAAAAAGAATACGTAGTAAATAATGATAGTGAAATTTCTCCCTTTTCGTAAAACTGATTTAAAACATCAACGGCTACAAATAACTCTGCATAACCAGTATAAATCGCATCATTTTCAATGACTCGATCACTTAAAAAATCTTCTGAATTTAAACCAATTGCATCAGCTTTTACTCGTACTAACGCATCCTTACTGACCAAGATTACTAATCGACCATTTTCTTTTGTTTCTTCTTCTAAAGATAAATTTTTCGCTACAGCAAGTATCCTGTTATCATTTGTTTTTTCAACAAAAATATCTTGCAGTTGATGAAAGGATCGATGATTCAACTCAATTCTCATCACTCCACCATTTTCAAGTGGAATTTTTTCATGTAATTTTCCAGTTTGTCTTAAGTTATCAATGAGTCTTGATACTTGTCTTGCATTTCTTCCGATTTCATCCATATACCTTTTTTTCGAATCCACTTCCTCTAGTACTACGGCTGGTATTACCACCTCATTGTCCTCAAAGGAAAAGATGGAATATGGGTCTTGTAACAAGACATTGGTATCTAATACGTAAATTTTACTCAAACTGATGCCTCCTGCTCCTCTTAATTCTATAGTAATTTGAATTAACCACATGTCCTTGCTAAAATTTCTGCTTAAGAAAAGAGCTTTGGTAAACTATATGTTTTCTTGTATAAAGATAGAAGAATTTTTGCACAATAAACGGTAACCAAACATTATTCGGAGGTGGACTTTATGAGGAAGACCCTTGCTATACTGGCATGCAGCTTGTTTCTTTCCGCGTGCGGAAGTCAGGATAATACGACATCTAAAGCAAATCAGAACGAAGAACCACGTACCATAAATGTCAAAAATAGTACCATACCTAATATTGACCGTGAAACGGGCCAAGAGGTCTCAAAACACCTGGTTGATCTAGCGACTGCCATTCCTAGTGTGAATGATGCAACGGCTGTTGTTTTAGGAAGATATGCAATTGTTGGTATTGATGTGAATGAAGACATTGACAGATCTCAAGTAGGATCGATTAAATATACAGTTGCTGAAAGTTTGAAGAATGATCCACATGGTGCACGAGCAGTGGTTATCGCTGATCCTGATATGACAGCGCGATTAAGAGAAATACAAGAGGACATTCAAAGTGGTGAGCCTATTCAAGGCATTGTAAATGAATTAGCTGATATATCCGGACGTTTAATGCCAGAGGTTCCAGCAGATATTATCGATCCAAATGCTAATAAGGCAACTGAAAAATCCAAACGGAAGCTGAACGAAGAAGAATCAAAAGAGTTAGAAAAAGTCCAAGAGAAAGAATCGAAGGGCCATAAGGATTAATTATTAGAAAAGCTTAGCCTAAAAGGCTAAGCTTTTCTCAATGCATCCATCACTTGATTATCAAGACGCGTTGCTGCTGCTTTGTCATAAGTTTTATCATACTCTGGCTCAACAGTTATTTTTGAACCATAAAACATAACATCACGAACTTCTTTTATCGTAATTTCTATTAAAGCAAGCTTTAGTGGTACATCATTTATTTTATCCACCTTAACACTTGCTTCTCCACTTATTGAATAGGTTGACTCATTAACAATTAAATTTACAACAACCTGATTGTTTTTTTGAATGTTTTGCACAATTCTCGAGCGATTATCAACAGCAAAATAGATTTTTTCATCTGTCTTTGCTAAAATCCAAGAGATGGCACTTACATTCGGACCCCCTGTTTCAAAATCGACTGTTGAAAGTGTTACAAAACGCTCTTTTTGCATGGCATCAAACAGCGGCTGAATTAATTTTTGTTCTACTTGGTTAGGCATACCATTCCCTCCTTATATTTCTATCTTATAACTACTTAATGGTAGTTTCAACCTTGAAACCTATTTTGTACTGCAAGTCCTATCCATATAGGAATTTTTACTATACAATACAGAAAGAATAAAAATTCTGAGGTGTACGATATATGAGAGTAAAATGTGTAATTTGCGATAAGATTGAATCTTTACCAGGTGACTCTTTTCAAGCGAAACGACTTCGAAATCGTCCGATACATACCTTCATGTGTAAAGAATGTGAAGAAAGAATTGCTACCCGAACAAAAGAAAGAATGGCTACAGGAAACTTTAGACTTTATAAACCGACCGATGAAGAGGATGACTGGTAAAAGAAAAGCTAGTCATTACGAAAATCCGCCCCGTTTGAATAACGGGGCGGATTTTTTTATTCTGGATAATTCGCGTATCTTTCTGGTGACTCATTGATTTGGTTTAGCATGACTTCAATAAGTTCTCTTGGAAAGCGGTTTGACTTTCTTTCCCCATCTAAATCGTAATGAACGTAATACATAACCGCATCGGTGGTAACCTCAATATTTTTTAAACCTTGATCTTCAACAAGCATATCATAAAACATTTTCTCTGTATCCACTGCTGCAGTATCGTCCGGACGTTCATCAACCACGACTTTAATCGTTAGCCAATTATAGAGTGTATCTTGTAATGATTTCATTTGATTACTCCTCCACATCCACTTGAGTATGTTTTTTCTCTTGATGAAGGCGGATTTTATAAATAATGAGAATGAGCGCTGCTACAGCTAATCCCTCCACAATTGGAAGACCGTAGGAGAAAATCAACAAAACAAAGCAGCCTAAAACTAAACAAGTGTAAATGACAACATTCTTTAAGATAGACAGTTTCTTTGCAAAACCTAATTTGTAAACAATTACTGTCAAAATAATTAATGTCACAAACTGGAGCCATGTACCCGTTTTTACATCGGTTAGTTCAATAAAAAATCTAAGACTAGGTGAAAACCCTTGTAGTTCTTCCACTCTACCCCTCTCCTTTAATAGCTTAGCTCATTTCCGCCATTTTTTTCTTTTTAGCGATTCTTTCTCTTTCATTCTTATCAAGAATCTTTTTGCGGAGACGAATTGATTCAGGAGTTACTTCACAATACTCGTCTTCATTTAAGTATTCAAGTGATTCTTCAAGTGTCATAATTCTTGGTTTTTTCATTGTTGTTGTTTGATCTTTATTTGCAGAACGAATATTTGTCGCTTGTTTTACCTTCGTGATATTAACCGTAATGTCATTTTCACGAGTATGTTCGCCAACAATCATTCCTTCATAAATTTCAGTACCTGGCTCAACAAAAATCGTTCCACGGTCTTCAACGCCCATAATACCGTAAGAAGATGCTTTACCTGATTCCATTGAAACAAGTACTCCTTGGCGTCTTCCACCGACTTGACCTTGTGCCATCGGTTGGTAGCTGTCAAAACTGTGATTGATGATACCGTAACCACGAGTTAATGTTAAGAATTCAGTTGTATAACCGATTAGTCCTCTGGCAGGAACCATGAAAATTAAACGCACTTGTCCACTACCATTATTAATCATATCAACCATTTCACCTTTACGAGCACCCATTGATTCCATAATCGAACCAGTATGTTCCTCAGGGACATCAATTTGAACACGCTCTACAGGCTCACAACGGACTCCATCAATGTCTCTTACAATAACCTCAGGTTTTGATACTTGAAGTTCATAGCCTTCACGACGCATGTTCTCGATAAGAATAGAAAGGTGAAGCTCCCCACGTCCAGAAACAACCCATGCATCAGGTGAATCTGTATTATCTACACGTAAGCTCACGTCCGTTTGAAGTTGAGCACGAAGTCTTTCTTCAATCTTACGAGCAGTAACGAATTTTCCTTCTTTACCAGCAAATGGACTATTATTAACAAGGAAAGTCATTTGAAGTGTTGGCTCGTCAATTCGTAACACAGGTAGCGGCTCTTGATGCTCTACTGGACATACCGTTTCCCCAACGTTAATATCTTCCATCCCTGAAACAGCGATCAGATCTCCAGCGAAAGCTTCTTGGATTTCCTGACGTTTTAGTCCGAAGAAACCAAATATTTTTGTTACGCGGAATTGCTTTACTGAACCATCAAGCTTCATAAGTGCTACCTGTTGTCCAACCTTCATCGTTCCACGGAACACACGACCGATACCAATTCTTCCAACATAGTCATTGTAATCTAATAGTGCTACTTGGAATTGAAGAGGTTCCTCACGGTTGTCAACTGGAGCAGGAATATTTTCAACAATTGCCTCATATAAAGATTCCATGTTCTCATCCTGCTTATCAGGAGTCACACTTGCTGTTCCATTAATTGCTGAAGCGTAAATTACAGGGAATTCTAATTGTTCTTCTGATGCTTCTAATTCAATAAATAAATCAATTACTTCATCAATAACTTCAGCTGGACGAGCGAAATCCCGGTCAATCTTATTAACAACTACAATTGGAGTAAGGTTTTGCTCTAATGCTTTTTTCAATACAAAGCGTGTTTGTGGCATACAGCCTTCGTAAGCATCCACGACAAGGAGTACCCCATCAACCATTTTCATGATACGTTCTACTTCTCCACCAAAGTCAGCATGTCCTGGTGTATCTAGAATATTGATTCGAGTATCTTTATATTGGATTGCTGTATTTTTAGCAAGGATCGTAATACCACGTTCTCTTTCTAAATCATTCGAATCCATTGCACGCTCTTCCACGTGCTCATTTGTACGGAACGTTCCTGATTGTTTTAATAATTGGTCAACCAGTGTTGTTTTCCCATGGTCAACGTGGGCAATAATCGCGATATTTCTAATGTCTGTTCTTAAGTTCAACATGTTCACTCCTACAATTTTATATAAACTTTATTTAACTTTTTTAGTCATAACTGAAACATTATATCACATTCGAAGTGGAAACCTAGTAATATTTTGTGTAAAATAATGAATGGAGCGTATACATTTTATTTTTCACATAATAAATACATTCTAATACCTCGCTCAAGGAGGTTTTATCATGAAATCAATTAAGTGGCCGTTATTATTTTTTGCTTTTGCTTCAGCAGCATGTATGATGGGAACAGGTATAGCTATTAGTTATCGCAGTATATGGGGCGTCCTTGCTTCATTAGCTGCACTTGTTATTGTAATGGGATTTGGATTTACGACAAAGAAAAAGATGCGAGAACAAGGAAAACTTTAAAAGGGTTGGCATTTGCCAACCCTTTTTTATTACAACGGAGAAACCATGATTAAAAACATTTGATTTTGTTCATCTTTTTCAACCTTAAACTGTTCAAAATAACAGTCGGATAAAAATTGAATCCACCAATCAGCTTCCACTGATACTCCTGCAAAAATCGCCTTATGTCCTTTTTCTCGCAATTCCTCTTTTAAATGTTGTATCACACTTATACCTAGCCCTTGCCTTCTTTTGTTTGGGTTAATTATGACCGTTCCAATCCAGGGCTTATTGTTAGATGGAGCAAACTCCAAATGATAAGTGATCGCCACATCCGTATCATCTTGCTGCCAAACTCTCCATTCTCCCTGAATATATTTGTTCATATATTCATTAACTGTCAAATGCTTCATTTCAATCAATTTCCATAGAGAATCAAATTTTGTAAATTCATGTAATAATGCTGTATCCGATTCAAGCATGTTTCGGTAATGAATGTTACCAGTTCCCATTATGTAAAAAATCCTTTAGTACTGATTCGTGAAAGCTTGCGTTCGCAATAAACACAGAATTTTCCCCAAGTAAATTAAGCTTCTCTCCCTTTAAAGTTGTACACTTTCCTCCAACCTCTTCCACCAATATAATTCCAGCCGCAAAATCCCATGGAGATAACCGAAGAGTCATATATGAATCCAATCTCCCAGCAGCCACATATGCCATCTCTAACGCGGCTGAACCGTATGATCTCGTTCCTCTAACCGCTCTAACAAGGGGAGACAGAATACTGCTATCAATTCTTCGGTTTTGAGTGACCCATGTACTATTTATTCCAATGACTGCCTCTTCTACCTTCACAGGAGAAAGGGGAGAAAGGGGTTCATCATTTATATAGGCACCCTCCCCCTTTTTAGCGTGATACAATTCGTCATGGATAACATCGTATATGAGCCCAATCATACCCACACCGTCTTCATAAATACCAACCGATATAGCAAAGTTTCTTTGTTGATGTATAAAATTCATCGTACCATCAATAGGATCAATGATCCAAACTACTCCAGACAGTTCTTTAGGATTACTCCCTACTCCCTCTTCTCCTAATACGCGATGGTCTGGAAAATGGCTTTTTAGCTTATGTATGAAATATTCTTCAATTTCCTTATCCATATTTGTAACGAGATCATTAGCATGTGATTTGGTTTCAATGTTTAATACTTTAGAGAATGATTTTTTTATTAGTTCTCCGGCCTCTTTAACCAATTGCTTTGCAAATATGTCCACTGCCTGAATATCCATTTATATCATCTCTTTCCTTTGTAAATATATTTATTCTTATAGATTAATGCAATTACAATCAACAAACAACTGATACGAATGTAAGAAATAAAATAGGCGATCATAAGTATGCACTTAATGTTCGCCTTTATGATTCCCTTTGTATTTTTTTAAAATCCATCCATCGATACCGTCCTTACAAAATTACAATGCCTTTAACTTTACCAGTTCCATTCTGATTCTTTCTAGTTTTTCTTTCACTTGTGTTTTCTTCTTTTCATTTTTCTCCGTCATAGCTTCAAATAATGTAGCAAGTTCATAATCCATTTCCAAACGTAGAACAGCCGTTCTTTCTCTTTCTGCGTTATTCTTTTTCGCTGAGCCAATCAGCTGTTTCATAGTAATACACCCCTTTTTATAATGGTAATTTTCAGATAATTTTTATTATTATAATATGAACAAAATCCTTTTGATGCAACTAATTTGCGCTTTTGCCTAACAATTTTTATTTTTCATTCAAAAGTCAACATATTTCTCGTTCTTTCTACCATATGCTACAATTATCTACAGAGAGATTTATTTATGGGAGGAAAAACAATGCAATTTACTGGATTTACTGAAGAGGACTTTGAAGTTTTTACAATAGATGGTTTAGATGCAAGAATGGATGCTTTAAAGACTACAATTAGACCAAAGCTTGAAGCACTTGGAGAACATTTTTCTCCTACTTTATCGGCTTTAACTGCAAATGAAATGTTCCCTCATGTAGCAAAGCATGCAAGGAGAACAATTAATCCTCCTAAAGATACGTGGGTAGCCTTCTCAAGCAGTTCAAGAGGGTATAAAATGCTTCCACATTTTCAAATTGGCCTTTGGGAATCTCATGTTTTTGTTTGGTTTGCGATGATTTATGAAGCTCCAAATAAAGCTGATTTCGGAAAGACATTAGAGAAAAAACTATCTTTAATTTACAAAAATACACCGAAGCATTTCGTTTGGTCAGAGGACCATATGAAGCCAGGTGCTACAACACATCAGCAACTAAAAAAAGAAGACCTCCGACTTATGTTTGAGCGACTACAGACGGTGAAAAAGGCAGAAATATTATGTGGGATCCATATAGAGAAAAAAGATGCGATTAACATGTCTGCTGACGATTTCCTTACAGAAGTTGAGGGTGTGTTTAAGACTTTATTACCCCTGTATAAATTAGCGTAAACAGTTTTTATAAAAATTGGGCAAGTAAATTAAAAAGGGAGCCATAAATGAGAAGATTTCTCCCAATGGCTCCCTTTACTTATTTCATTTTTATTTTTTCTGAATTACCCTCTTTTGCTTTTTTTACAGTTAAGTACGTGGAATATCCACTGGACTCGGCAAATTCATCACAGATCTTTTTCTCTTCTGATTTACTCGGAACAATCTCCTTAAATCTACGGTACGATTTCATAAATTCGTCTCGACCTACTCCTTTTTCATAAGCTGCCTCAACAAACTCAAAAAATTTAATCACATCGATAATTTCATCAGTTGACCATGTATGGTCAATCGGGTATTGATATTCCAAAATACATTCACTCCGTTACATTTAATTTCTCTTAAAGTGTACCCTAAAAATAAGTTACATAGCAATCTGACATAATAATGAAATAAGAATAGGTTTTTCTATGCAACGAAAGTGAATAATGCTATAATTTCACTTGTTTTATGGGTGAAATAACCTGACTATTAATTAAAGAGGTGTGGAAATACGTTGTCTCAATACGAAACACCGTTATTTAGCGGACTTATAGAGCATGCAAAAAAGGATCCAGTTCAATTCCATATTCCTGGACATAAAAAAGGAACAGGGATTGATCCGGAATTTAGAAATTTTATAGGTGATAATGCGTTGTCAATTGACCTGATTAATATCGGCCCACTTGATGACCTTCATCAACCAAAAGGAATGATCAAGCAAGCACAGGATCTTGCTGCTGAAGCTTTTGATGCGGATCAAACTTTCTTCTCCGTTCAAGGAACAAGCGGAGCCATTATGACAATGGTCATGACAGTTTGTGGACCTGGAGATAAAATTATTGTACCTAGAAACGTTCATAAATCAGTTATGTCAGCGATTGTTTTCTCTGGTGCTACACCAATTTTTATCCATCCAGCCATCGATGAAAAGCTAGGGATTTCACATGGTATTACAACAGATTCGGTGGCACGTGCACTAGAACAGCACCCCGATGCTAAAGGTGTTTTGGTTATTAACCCAACATACTTTGGAATGGCTGCTGATCTTAGGAAAATTGTTGAAATTGCTCATTCATACAATGTACCAGTACTTGTGGATGAAGCCCATGGAGTACATATCCACTTCCATGATGATCTTCCTTTATCAGCCATGCAGGCAGGTGCAGATATGGCTGCGACGAGTGTTCATAAGCTCGGAGGCTCGATGACACAAAGCTCCATTCTAAATATAAAAGGAAATCTTATTAATCCAAAACGTGTGCAATCCATATTAAGTATGCTGACGACTACTTCAACTTCCTACCTATTGCTAGCTTCCCTAGACGTAGCACGTAAGAGACTAGCTACCGAAGGCATAGAGTTGATTAGTCAAACAATTGATTTGGCTCAATATATTCGTCGAGAAGTAAATACAATTCAGCATCTTCTTTGCGTAGGAGAAGAAATTCTTCAATTGGATGCAGTGTATGATTATGACCCTACAAAGCTAATCATTTCTGTTAAAGAGCTTGGGTTATCTGGTTTTGATGTTGAAAAATGGCTACGTGAAAACCATAATATAGAAGTTGAAATGTCAGACTTATACAATATACTCTGCATCGTAACACCAGGTGACACGAAAAGAGAAGCAGATCTTTTGATAAGCGCACTAAGAGAGCTAGCATCTCAACCCATTAAGAATAATGATATGGTTAAAGCAGACGTATTATTACCAGATATACCGTTATTAGCGTTGACACCACGTGATGCTTTTTACGCAAAAACAGAGCTTGTGCCTTTTGATGAATCAGAAGGCAGAATTATCGCCGAATTTATCATGGTTTACCCACCTGGTATTCCCATTTTTATTCCAGGAGAAATCATAACCGAGGATAACTTAACGTATATCCGAAAAAACATGGAAGTTGGTCTTCCTGTACAAGGTCCAGAAGATTTTGATCTAAGATATTTACGAGTAATAAAGGAACAGAAGGCTATAAAATAAGAAAAGAGAGCGAGGAATATTCCCTCGCTCTATATTTACAATCACATATTCAAATGTGTTATTACATATAATTTACTTCTCTTCTTCCCTCTTGGTATGACAGCAATCTCTACAATGTGACTTCGCATAAAGAACGGTAACTTTTTCATCCTCAAAATGATCAATCGTTGAATTACAAGCTTGACATACGATAGTTCCCATTTTTCCATTCCCCTTTATTCGTATTTAATCACAAGTATTGAAAACGCTTCAACATCTTATATTAATAATAATATAACATTATTAATTTATCAACCTTAAATTGTATAACACATTAAAAATTTATGTTGATTATTTAAACAAAAAAATTACAGACCTACATGGTCTGTACAAAGTTCAATTTATTCATATTGTGTTTGAAAGGGGGTCTCAGGTAATGCCTCTGAAAAGAATTCAATTAAATCTTTTGCTTGCTGGAGGTCTTTTATTCTAAATGCTGACTGAATGTATTCGATATCATCGAGGTCTTTAGGGTCGAGGAGTGTTGAGCGGCCAGTTTGCATACAAATTACGAGAGGCTTACCAAAAAACATATCCGTGTAAACAATTCCAAAGTCATAGCGCGTTTGCTCTGTAGCAAAACCGACAAACCGAACTCTGACCTTTTCGTGCTCATCATAGAGCTTATCAAAAAAATCCATAATTGCCACCTCCTGTATTTTTTTAAATATTTAGAATTTTATTATATCTTACCCACCAAAAGAAAAGCAACCACAACTTAAAAATGATATCTTGTTGTACTTTAATTTTATACAATGCTAGAATGAAAATGAGCAAAGAAATATGTATATTTTCGTACAAATAATGGGGGGATTATGGTGGCTACTAACGCATACATAAAGCTCGTGCCAGCATCATTAAAAGAAAACGTTACCACAGATGAAATAAAAGAGCTTTTTCACTATTATAAGGACATTACTTCAAAGACAGGGAAGCAACTTGATTGGCAGTACGAGGCATCAGCCTTCCCTTATGAAATAAAGGAAGAGCCCTCAGGAAAAGGCTCTTGGTTTTATTTGTATTCCAATCATGACAGGTATCATGCAATTTTATTAGGGGTAGATCAGGAGACCATTGAAGATGCCGATGGAAATGTGAAAAAACAAACATATATTCAAGTTACACTCCCAGAATCATCCACTTTCGGTGATAAAGGAAAAGCAAATGAGTTTTGTAAATTTGTAGCTAAAAAGCTTCAGGCAGAACTTCATTTGTTTAATGGTAGAATCATGTACTACTACCCAAGAAAATAAGAATTAGAAAAAAAAGCAAGAGGCCAACGTATTAGCCACTTGCTTTTTATCTTTAATAGACAAAAAACGTCATAGTCAAATGAAACGAACTATAAAGCATTAAGCTAATCATAGTTACAATCATAGTCTTCTTAGGTGAACGAATAATATGGTTTCCAGTTGAAATAGCTAAATAGAAAAAGACAAAAAACATTAAGATATTATAGATAAGTTGATCATGTTTTGAAAGCCATTCTGTAAGAGTGTATCCACTCCATATCATTAGTTGAATGATAATTACTACGTAAACCTTCATACTGTTCACCACCGGCTCTATTCTTCTATTCTCACTTGTCCTACTTTATTTTATGTTTAAACTTCTCATTCTATTTTTCATTTCTGTAACAAATAGATGACATTGAATAAAAATTCCCAACTCTATGGTAAAATATGTTCGAAAATTACAAAAAAATGGAGGCGGTATATTGAAAGGGTTTTCTACGCTTATAGTGATTATGCTCTTACTGATTATCGTCTCCTGTGATTCTTCAAAATCTATTGATGCTTTACCCTTTGATAAAGATGTCAAACAACTAATTTTCCTCTCTGATGAGTCCGAGTATCAATATGAGGCTGCCTATTATGATGCGTTAATAGAACTAAAAAAGACCTATCCTGAGGCCGTTAAAAACATGAAGACGATTAATCCCAATCGCTCTGAAGAGTATCTTGACATTCTTAACATAAAAGACAATCCAGCCATAATCGTAGTTTATAATAATAAAATAGTAGCCACCGTAAACGGAGAAGAATCTGTAGAAGAAATTGTCCAGCCCATAGCAAAAGTACTAGACGAAAAATAAGACCTACTTCCTTTTTGGAAGCAGGTCTATTTTTGTTATTTTACAATATGAATTGGATTTCCAAGTGCAACTTCAGCAGCTTCCATCGTAATCTCACCTAATGTTGGATGAGCGTGGATCGTCATTGCCAAGTCTTCAGCTGTCATTCCAGCTTCAATTGCTAGGCCTAATTCAGCAATCATATCAGATGCGCTAGGTCCAGCAATTTGTGCTCCGATAACTAATCCATCTTCCTTACGAGTAACAAGCTTCAAGAAGCCTTCTGCAGCCTCAAGTGCAAGTGCACGACCGTTTGCAGCGAATGGAAATTTCGCTGCAATAACATCGATTCCCTCATCCTTAGCTTGCTTTTCTGTATAACCAACAGAAGCTAATTCAGGATCAGAGAATACTACAGCAGGAATTGCAAGGTAGTCGATCTCAGATGGATGACCAGCAATTGCTTCTGCAGCAATCTTCGCTTCGTATGATGCTTTATGCGCTAAAGGTGGTCCTGGAACCACATCACCAATCGCATAAATATTGCTTACATTTGTACGACATTGCTTGTCGATAGTAATGATTCCTCTTTCACCAATTTCGACACCAGCTTGTTCTAACCCAAGCTCATCAGTGTTTGGACGACGACCAACCATTACGAACACATAATCCGCTTCAACTGATTGCTCTTCTCCTTTTACTTCGTAAGTAACTGTTACGCTGTTTTCTGTTTCCTGTACGCCTTTAGCAAGTGCCTTAGTAATAATTTCCGCACCCTTTTTCTTAAGGTTACGCTTTACGATAGCCGACATTTGCTTTTCGAAACCGTTTAGGATTTCGTCTGTACCTTCTAAGATCGTTACTTTTGTCCCAAAGTTAGCGTATGCCCCACCAAGCTCTGTACCGATGTATCCTCCACCGATAACAACGATATGGTTAGGGATTTCTTCTAGAGCAAGAGCTCCTGTTGAGTCAAGTACACGCTTTGTGTATTTAAATTGTGGTAACTCAATTGGGCGTGAACCAGTTGCAATAATTGCATTTTTAAACTTATATGTTTGTGCTGAATTTTCATCCATTACACGAACCGTTTCGTTGTCCACAAAGTATGCTTCACCACGAACGATTTCAACTTTGTTTCCTTTTAAAAGCCCTTCAACACCGCCAGTTAGCTTTTTAACAACTCCAGCTTTCCATGCTTGAACTTTAGAAAAGTCAACTTTTACATTATCTGCTGTAATCCCCATTGCATCAGAGTGCTTTGCTGTTTCATAACGGTGACCAGCTGCAATTAATGCTTTTGATGGGATACATCCAACATTCAAACAAACTCCACCAAGAGTTCCTTTTTCTACAATTGTTACTTTTTGTCCTAATTGCGCCGCACGAATTGCTGCTACGTAACCACCAGGGCCAGCCCCTACGACAAGAGTATCTGTTTCAATCGCGAAATCTCCAACTACCATTTTTTTACGCCTCCATTAACAATAGTTCTGGATCGTTCAACAAGCGCTTAATGTGGTTAAGAGCATGCTGAGCTGTTGCTCCATCAATCATACGATGGTCAAAGCTTAAAGATAATGCTAACACTGGTGCAGCAACAATCTCACCATTTACAACGATTGCTTTTTCTGCGATACGACCAATTCCTAGAATTGCTACCTCAGGGTGGTTAATTACAGGAGTAAACCATTGTCCACCAGCAGAACCGATGTTAGTGATTGTGCAAGAAGCACCTTTCATTTCATCAGGAGCTAACTTACCATCACGTGCTTTTCCAGCAAGCTCATTGATATCATTTGAAATCGCGAAAAGAGACTTGCGGTCTGCATCCTTTACAACAGGAACAAGTAAACCTTTTTCAGTATCTGCAGCGATTCCGATATTGTAATAGTGCTTGTGAATGATTTCGCTTGTTGCATCATCAATTGATGTGTTTAAAGCAGGGAATTCACGCAATGCACTTGTTAATGCTTTAACTACATAAGGTAAGAATGTTAATTTAATTCCTTTATTTGCTGCGACATCTTTATACTTCTTACGGTGTGCAACAAGTTTCGCTACATCAATTTCATCCATTAATGTCACGTGAGGAGCAGTATGTTTAGAGTTAACCATAGCTTTTGCGATTGCTTTACGAATTCCACTCATCTTCTCACGAGTTTCTGGATATTGACCTTGTGGAATTGGTGTTGGTTTAGCAGTTTCTTGAGCTGCTTCAGTTGCAACATCAGTAGCTGCTGCCGGTGCAGTTTCTACTGCTGCTGGAGCTGCTCCACCATTTAAGAATGCTTCAATATCTTCTTTTAGTACGCGACCGTTCTTACCAGAACCAGCCACTAAAGCAATATTTACACCTTTTTCACGAGCGTATTTTCTAACCGATGGCATTGCAACCACACGGCGATTAGGGTCAACAGAGGCCTGCGTTTCTGCAACACCGTTGTTCGTTGTGCTAGCTTCTGCAACAGGAGCTTGTTCTTCTTGCTTTGGTGCTTCCTCTGCGTGATCGTCACCTTTAAATTTAAGGTTTTCATATCCAGGAGCATCAAATGTTATAAGGACTTGACCTACTGTTGCAACTGTTCCTTCACCTACTAGAACTTCTTCAACTGTACCAGCAACTGGTGATGGAATTTCTACAACTGCTTTATCGTTTTGTACTTCACAAAGTACATCATCTTCTTGAACTTTATCGCCTGGCTTAACAAACCACTTAACGATTTCACCTTCATGGATACCTTCACCGATGTCAGGTAATTTAAATTGGAATGACATGTATTCACCCTCCTATAGATACGAGCTTATTCAACTTTTCAAATAAGGAAAGGGAAAATGGTGACCCATTCCCCTCTTTTATTAATAATTTTAGAAGCTTAAAACTTTCTTCGCTGTTTCAATTACATCTTTGTAGTTAGGTAACCAAACTGTTTCCGCTTGAGAGAATGGGTATACAGTATCAGGACCTGCTACACGTAATACAGGAGCTTCTAAGCTAAGAATGGCACGATCGTTAATTTCTGCAACCACTTGAGCAGCAATTCCTGCTTGCTTCTGTGCTTCCTGAACAACAATTGCACGTCCAGTTTTCTCTACAGATGCTACGATAGCGTCAATATCTAATGGTGCAAGTGTACGTAAGTCAACTACTTCAACTGAGAAACCTTCTTTTTCAAGCTCTTCAGCAGCTTTTAATGATTCGTGTACCATTGCTCCGTAAGTAATAATAGATAGGTCTGTCCCTTCACGCTTCACGTCAGCTTTTCCTAATGGAATTGTGTACTCCTCTTCAGGAACCTCTTGACGGAATGAGCGGTATAGCTTCATATGCTCAAGGAAAATAACAGGGTCATTATCACGAATAGCTGATAATAATAAACCTTTTGCATCGTAAGGAGTTGATGGAATAACAACTTTCAAACCTGGTTGTTGTGTCATTAATCCTTCTAAGCTATCTGCATGTAGTTCTGGTGTATGAACGCCACCTCCAAATGGAGAACGGATCGTAACTGGAGAATTGTAACGTCCACCTGAACGGTAACGCATACGAGCCATTTGACCTGAAATTGAGTCAATTACTTCATATACGAAACCAAAGAATTGGATTTCCATAATCGGACGGAAACCTTGTAAACCAAGACCGATTGCTAAACCACCGATACCAGATTCAGCAAGTGGTGTATCGAATACGCGCTCTTCTCCGAATTCCTTTTGAAGACCCTCAGTTGCACGGAATACTCCTCCGTTATTTCCTACGTCTTCACCGAATAGTAACACGTTCGGATCATTGCGCAATTCAATACGTAACGCATCCGTGATTGCTTGAATCAATGTCATTTGCGCCATGGCTTACTTCGACTCCTTTTCTTTATAAATAGCGTATTGTTCTTCAAGGTTCTTAGGCATTTGCTCATACATATTTTCCATTAGGTCAGTAACCTTCTGTTTAGGTGCCTCGTCTGCCTTTTTAATTGCTTCTTTAATATCTTCTTTTGCTCTTTCGATTACTTCGTTTTCTTTTTCTTCGTTCCAGATTCCTTTTTTCTCAAGGAACTTACGGAAGCGTACTAGCGGATCCTTTTTCTCCCACTCATTATCTAAATCAGAAGTACGATATCTTGTTGGATCGTCTCCTGCCATTGTGTGTGGACCGTAACGATATGTTAGAGTTTCGATAAGTGTTGGACCTTCACCATTAATTGCTCTTTCACGAGCTTCTTTTACTGCAGAATACACTGCAAGCGGATCCATACCGTCTACTTGAACTCCAGGGATACCAGCTGCTACTGCCTTTTGAGCAATTGTCTTTGCTGCTGATTGCTTCTCAACTGGTGTAGAAATAGCAAAGCGGTTATTTTGAACAACGAAGATAGCTGGCGCTTTGAATGCACCTGCAAAGTTGATTCCTTCATAGAAATCACCTTGAGAAGCTCCTCCGTCACCTGTGTAAGTAATCGCCACAGATTTAGCTCCACGCTTTTTCATACCTAAAGCTACGCCGGCAGCTTGGATGATTTGTGCACCAATAATGATTTGTGGAGAAATTACATTTACACCTTCTGGAATTTGATTGCCGTGGAAATGTCCACGTGAAAATAAGAATGCTTGATATAATGGAAGTCCGTGCCAAATCATTTGAGGAACATCACGATAACCTGGAAGGATGAAATCTTCCTTTTCTAACGCATATTGTGAAGCAAGTTGTGATGCTTCTTGTCCTGCAGTTGGAGCATAAAATCCTAAACGACCTTGTCTATTTAAAGAAATAGAACGCTGATCAAGAATTCTTGTATACACCATACGGCTCATTAATTCTTGTAGCTGCTCATCAGTTAGATCTGGCATTGCAGCTTCATTAACTACTTCCCCTTCTTCGTTTAACACTTGAATAGTTTGAAACTGCTCAGAGATTTGCTCGAGTTGCTTCGTTGCATCGAACCCTTGATTCTTCGTTTTAGAAGCCATCGGAGTCACCAATCCTTTCTTTGGTAGAAAAATAATAATAAAAGCTTAAAATACGCACAAAAATTAGGATACCCAAAATCAAATCTTCTTAGAAATAATCATTCATTCTTAGAATTGACTTATTCTAAACAGAGAAAAGCTATTATTTATTAAGTAGTTTCCCACAAATCTCGTTTAAAAAAACAGAAATTGTAGATTCAATGCTTATGATATTCTGTATCACTAACT
>WTKE01000002.1 GCA_011524525.1 Bacillus sp. (in: firmicutes)
ACTATATTTAATGAAAGAGATTCTGTGAGTCATATTTATATTCTTTTACAAGGAAGTCTTTCTCTTGGAAGAGTTCATATGAGAGGGAAAGAATTTATTATTAAAATCCTTAATGGAGAAGAATTAATCATTGAATATCAATTATTTAAAACCAATCCGATTTATCACTTTTATGCAAAAACCATTTCAGATTGCGAATTTCTTATAATTAAAAGGGAAGAGTTCGAAAAGTGTGCGATGAGTTCACCTCGCATCATGAGTGCATTGACTTCTTGGCTTAGCACTAGATATTTGAAAGCTCAAATGAAGTGCCAGGATCTCATTATGAACGGAAAAAAAGGTGGACTATATAGTATCTTAATTCGACTTTGTAATAGTTACGGAATAATGACTGAAAAGGGAATTTTAATTGACTTACCACTCACCCACCAGGAACTCGCAAGTCTTACGTATGGAACAAGAGAAGTTATACAACGCATGTTAAAGGAACTTAGGGAACTAGATGTTATATCGTACGATCAACAGAAATTTACTGTAAAAAAATTATCCTATTTAAAGCAAGAAGTAGATTGTCAAAACTGTCCACACGAAATCTGTGGCTTAAACTAAAAGAGAAAAGGGCTCATAAGCTCTTTTCTCTTCTTTCTTAAAGTACTACTAAGACAAAATATATGATCATAAATAGTTGAATAAGTCCTTTTGTAATCACGCTGCTGATAAACCCAACCACTGACCCAACACCAACCCTAAGCGACTCACTCAAATCTCTTTTATTTATAAGAAGTTCTGCTATAACAGCACCAATAAAGGGCCCCAAAATAATTCCTAGTATCGGGATGATAAACGGACCTACTAATAATCCGATTGTACTTCCCCATATACCTGCTTTTGAGCCACCAAATTTTTTCACACCAACCATATTCGCTAAATAATCGGCACCAAATAATAAGAGGACAAATAAGCTTTGAATACTCCAAAATAACCAATTAAAAGGTTCAAAGGAGAATAATAAGCCGTAAACGATAAAACCGCCAACCAAAAATAATACACCTGGAATGATCGGATAAATCAAACCTACAAAAGAAACTAGAAAAAACAAAACAATGATAAACCAATACAATAGTTCCATCTTGTCACCTCTGTACAAAAAAACAAGGGAGAATCCCTTGTTTTTTTTAAGAATGTCTTACTCCAAGAACTGCTTCTGCAATATTTACAGCATGATCACCAATTCGCTCTAGATTGCTAATAATATCAACAAACACAATCCCTGCAGAACCGGAGCACTTTCCTTCATTCAAACGAAGTATATGCTGCTTACGAAGAGTTCTTTCCATTTTATCAATTTGATTTTCTTTTTCAACTACATGACGTGCCGCATCCAAATCTTTATGATCAAGTGATTGAAGCGCTTCTTGAACTGTCGAAATGGTTAAAGCAAACATTTCTTCTAAATCTTTCATTGCACTCTCTGTAATTTTTACTTTATTTGAATTTTGATATTCAACAAGCTCAACAATATTTTCGAAATGGTCCCCTATTCTCTCGATATCACGAACCGTATCCATTAAAGTTGTATGCTCCTCTGAATCATTTGTTGAGAGAGGACTTGTAGCTAGTTGCACTAGATAATCGGTTATTTTTCGGTCAAGATTATTTATTGCACTTTCTAACTGATACGCTGATTCTGCATGTTTGTTCTGCTTTGTATTCACAAAATTACTTGTTTCCTCTAACCCTTTAATGGCAAATTGCCCCATTCTTAACACTTCTTCCTTTGCTTGTCCTAAAGCAATAGAAGGAGACTGCTTGATAAAGTTAGGGTCTAAATGCTTCGATTTGTAATCTATCAGAGAATCATCACCAGGTATTAGTTTGATTACAATAAGCGCAAGCAATCCAATAAACGGAAATTGAATAATTGTATTTGTTGTATTGAAGATACCATGAGCAAAAGCAATCGTCATTTCTTCATTTAAGTTTAAAGAACCCTGTAAGTACGTGATAATCTTTGTAAAAGGAACAAGTAAAATCATAAAGATGGCTGTACCAATGAGATTAAATAGTACATGAGTGGCAGCCGCTCTTCTTGCCGCAACAGATGCCCCTATTGATGCTAAAACAGCTGTTATCGTTGTTCCAATATTATCTCCAAACAATACAGGAAGTGCTGCATCAATATTAATTAGATTTTCGGCATATAGGCCTTGTAAGATTCCAATTGTTGCACTAGAACTTTGTACAATTACGGTAAATACCGTTCCAATAACAACACCTAAAATAGGATTAGAACTCATATTAACGGTTAACTCATGAAAGGCCTCTAAGCTCCTAAGCGGCTTCATCCCACCACTCATTAATTCTAATCCATAAAATAATGCACCGAAACCAAAAATAATTTGCCCAATGCTAGTTGTTTTATTGCTTTTAAAGAAGAATATAAGAATTGAACCTAGAGCAATAATTGGAAGCGCATATTCTCCAATATCTATACCAATGATAAATGCAGTGACAGTCGTACCGATGTTTGCTCCCATAATGACACCAATCGCTTGTCTTAACGTCATAAAACCAGCACTAACTAACCCAACTGTAATGACCGTAGTACCTGAACTACTTTGGATTAGCACTGTAACAATAATACCTGCTAATACACCCATGAAAGGATTGGTTGTAAATCGATCAAGAATATCTCTTAATTTGTCTCCTGCCGACTTTTGCAAGCCATCCCCCATAAACTTGATACCAAATAAGAAAATTCCAAGGCCACCTAAAAACTCAAAAATCATTTGCTGGATGTTTAATTCCAAGTATTTCAACCCCTACACTTTTTTTCGACATTATTCTTAAAAACCCCTTAATCATTATGTGTAACGTAAAGAAAAAAGTAAATATTATTATCTTTAAATTTACAATGCCTTAACAAAAGGATAGTAATGTTACAATTATGTTACAAAGCTCTCCCTCTTTTTTTTATAAATCGTGTTTACTTGGACAATAAAGCCATATAACGATAAAATAATGAAGGATTACATAGAAAGGTGTGTGTCATGCGTCATGAACATATTTCAGCAATTATTTAAAAGTCTCTACTCTCCTAAAGACATTGCTAAAACAAGATTCCAAGGTATTGGAAAAACCATTCTTTATGTCTTTTTCTTAACTCTAGTTTCTGTTATCCCAACCATTAGCTATGTAAGTTCAGCTATAAATAATGGAATTGAGACAGCAGCTCACACAGTAGATCATGAACTTCCAGATTTTTCAATTGAAAATGGTGAACTTTTAGCAGAACAAAAGGAACCAATCTATATTGAGGACACAGATTTCACCATCATCTTTGATTCTACTGGTGAAGTTAGCGAGAATGATATAGAAGGCTATGAGAATGCCTTTGCTCTTCTTCAAAATGAGTTTGTTCTCATTGCAGGAGGAACACTCGATACTTACGACTATTCAACTTTAGCCGACTTAAACATTACGAAGGACAGTATCTTGGAAGTGATCCATTCAGTTGACGGATTATTAGCAGTTATTATACCCGTCCTTGCACTTACCATTTATATCTTTTCAAGCGGAATCAAATTTATTGAAATTACCATTCTTGCATTGTTCGGTTTATTTATTAAAAATGTAACCAGTCGAAATCTACCATATCGACAATTGTGGAGACTATCAGCTTATAGCGTGACTCTCCCTACTATTTTCTTTACGATCATGGAAGCTGTTCAAACGAACGTTCCTAATGGATTCCTGATTAATTGGTTCGTCTCTATCATTATGTTGTATCTAACCATACGAGAAATTCCTCAGAAAGCTAAGCGATAAAAGAAAAACGCGATATTACGCGTTTTTCTTTTTTTATTTGTACTATCAATCTATCTACTGCATATAAATAGAGTAACTCTACTAATAAGGAGAATCGTCCATGAAACGTCTCTTCGTTTCTCTATTTGTTACTCTTATTTTGTATATCATATATGTTGATTTAAGTATAGGTACGATACCAAACACAAACAATAAAACGATAGAGTCCATTGAAGTAGATTCTAAAGTGAATAATATAGAAGAAACTGTTATTGCATCTTTTAGTAAAACCGTCGAGCAAGGAGATACCGTTCTTTCGATCATAGAAGCACAACTAAAGGGAGCGGTACCAGTTTCTATAGAAAAAGTAGTAAATGATTTTATCATCTTAAATAAAGGCAAAAAACCAGAGGAAATTCAGGCCGGAAAGGTATACCTATTTCCTGATTACAACAAGTCCGATAGCAACTCACAATAATGGAGACTTTTTCCCGGCATCAAGATTCTTGTCACCTTTAACGTTCATTGTTACAATGTTCAATAGGAAAGTACTAAGATTAATTTAGATCTTTTTTTCAAAAGGAGAGAATCACTGTTGAGTGAAATTATACATCGTACAAAAACTCGTCCCATTAAAGTCGGACCTTTAACCATTGGTGGAAATAATGAAGTTGTTATTCAAAGTATGACGACCACAAAAACACATGATGTTGAGGCCACGGTTGCTGAAATAAAAAGGTTAGAAGAAGCCGGTTGTCAAGTCGTGCGTGTAGCTTGTCCTGATGAAAGAGCAGCTAACGCCATTTCTGAAATTAAAAAGAGAATTAATATTCCTCTAGTGGTAGATATCCACTTTGATTACAAACTAGCTCTAAAAGCCATTGAGGGAGGTGCGGATAAAATCCGTATAAATCCCGGTAATATTGGCCGCCGCGAAAAAGTGGAGGCAGTTGTTAAAGCAGCTAAAGAAAAGGGCATTCCAATCCGAATTGGTGTCAATGCTGGTTCGTTAGAGAAAAGGATATTAGAAAAATATGGGTACCCAACAGCTGATGGGATGGTAGAAAGTGCCTTGCACCATATCAAAATTTTAGAAGACCTCGACTTTCACGATATTATCGTTAGTATGAAGGCATCCGATGTAAATCTCGCTATTGAAGCCTATGATAAAGCGGCTAGAGCGTTCGATTATCCTTTACATCTTGGAATTACTGAATCAGGAACTTTGTTTGCAGGTACGGTAAAAAGTGCAGCAGGTTTGGGAGCGATCTTAAGCAAGGGAATTGGTAACACCGTTCGAATTTCACTTAGTGCTGACCCTGTAGAAGAAGTGAAGGTTGCTCGTGAATTATTAAAATCATTCGGTTTATCTTCAAATGCAGCAACTCTTATTTCCTGTCCAACATGTGGAAGAATTGAAATTGACTTAATTTCGATCGCAAATGAGGTAGAGGAGTACATTCAGCAGATTAAAGTGCCAATTAAAGTGGCCGTTTTGGGCTGTGCGGTAAATGGTCCTGGTGAAGCTAGAGAAGCTGATATTGGAATAGCAGGAGCTCGAGGCGAAGGCCTATTATTCCGTAAAGGGGAAATTGTTCGTAAAGTTCCTGAAGCAACAATGGTTGAAGAGCTTAAAAAGGAAATCGATCAAATTGCAGCAGAATTTCAAGCAAAACGTGATCAGGAAGCATTGCAATCATAAAATGAAGGAAAGAGGCTCTGGCGTAATCGCCTGAGCCTCTTCTTTTATCAGTAGTAGCGGTTAAAAAAATGGTAGTATAAACATACCGACAATGATGGAAATCGCTCCAATCCCGATAGCCCAGCTACCAAGGCCAGTTGCTCCACGTCTTCGGGCAATAAACCCTAATACAATCCCTACTGCTCCAAACAAGATTGGTGCAACAAACAATGAAAGGATAGAAATGATTAAAGCAGCAAACCCTATCCCTGTGCCGCTTTTCATCGTCTGACCAACATTATTGGTTGTTCTTCCTCTGTTAAAAGTAGTTGGTGCAGCAATTTCAGCTGAGGTTTCTTCTAAATAATCTGCAGGTTGGTATTTATTTGTTTCACCAACATTGTCGCTCGTACGAAGGTAATCGAATGATCCTTCGTTGTTGCGTTCTTGATCTGCCATATTGATCCCTCGCTTTCCTTTGATAGGAGCAATATTATTATTTGCTTTTCAGCAACAATTATGTTGTTAATCATTTCTAATTCGACTATTTTCAATTATGGAATTTAAAGAAATGGGGAAGTATTACATGAAGAAACGAAAATTAGGATTTGATATTGATGGAACCATTACCTGTCCTGCCGCTATAGTTCCTTTTATAAATGAAGCCTTTCAATTACAATTAACACTCGCGGATTTAACTGATTATGATTTATTAAAAGTAGTGGATGTTCCAGCTAAAGATTTTATTGATTGGTATGAACAAAAAGAGGCTGACATCTTCACTATGTCACCGTTAGCTATGGATGCAAAGGAAGTATTATTAAAATGGGGAAAACACCACGAATTAATTTTTATTAGCGCACGTGGAGAAAATGTGTTAGAGGTGACCAAAGAGTGGTTTATTAATCATGGGATCAGCTACGATCATTTAGAACTTATCGGATCACATGAAAAAGTGGAAGCAGCAATAAAGAACGGAGTGGAAATATTTTTTGAGGACAAGTATGAAAATGCCATTGAAATTGCAAAAAAATGCCATATACCAGTGCTTCTATTTGATACGCCCTATAATCAAGGCTCCCTTCCAAATGAGGTACAAAGAGTTTTTAGTTGGAAAGAAGCCAAAAATTGGGTTGAGAAATGGTTCAGTTGTTAAGTTTTCAATTAACCGTACATTCAGGGCATCGGCCATAAATTTCAAACTTATGGCCAGAGATATCATAGCCCTTCAAGCTTTCCTGTAAAGCATTCATAGGACAGGTATCAATTTCCTTCGTTTTTCCACAGTCCAAACAAATAAAATGATGGTGATGGTGTTTGCTTTCACAAGAATAACGAAAATGTTTTTCACCTGATAATTCAGTCATCTCAAAAATACCTAGATCGACAAATAACGAGAGATTACGATAAATCGTATCAAAGCTTAACCCTGGATAATCATCCTTCATCCGGTCAAGCACATCCTTAGCCGTTAAGTATTTATTACTGTTAGCAAAAAGACCAAGCATATCTTCTCTTTTCCCAGTATGCTTGTAGCCATTATTTTTTAATAACTCAAGAGCTTCCGTTACATTCATACTCTCACCTCATGTTTCCATTGGAACATTTTCTTTAATAATATTACAAGAATGAGAATCAATACAGCAATAACTACAATCGTTCCACCCGGAGCCAAATTAAGATAATAAGATATAGTCAGCCCACCGAGTACAGAAACTTCTCCGAAAACGGTAGAAAATAGAATGGTTTGTTTAAATCCTTTTGCAATCCGAATACTTGCAGCAACAGGGAGTGTCATAAGAGAAGATACCAATAAAATTCCAACAATTCTCATGGAAGCAGCAATCACTAGTGCAACTAAAACAATGAAAAAGAAATGCAGAGATTTCACAGCTATACCTGAGGCTTTTGCGTGTTCTTCGTCAAAAGATAAAAGAAATAATTCCTTATATAAAAGGCTAATAAATGCCACAACAATCACACTTATGATGATAATAATGACTAAATCTGTTCGGCTGACTGCACTAACGCTACCAAATAAATAACTATATAAATCTGTATTAAAACCATCTGCTAATGAAATAAAAATAACACCTAAGCCAATACCACTAGACAAAATAATGGGAATAGCCAGCTCCTGATAATGTTTATATACGGTTCTTAGCTTTTCTATAAACAAAGATCCTACTACAGAAAAGGTCATTCCTAAATAGAGGGGATTTAATCCCGCAGTGAGTAAAAACCTTTTCTCAAGAAGCAAACTTGCCGCTATTCCGGCTAATGTCACATGGCTTAAAGCATCAGCTATTAGAGAAAGCCTTCTTACAACAATATAGACACCGAGTAAAGGAGCAATTATTCCAATGATTGCTCCTGTAAGAAATGCATTTTGTAAAAATTCGTATTTAAATATTGCTTCAATCACCGGTTTTCCCCTCCGTGATGATGAACATGATGATGGTGATGGTCATGTTCATGCATAAGAACTTGAACATCATGACCATATAGATCAGACATATTTTGTTTTTCAAACTCCTCCGTATCACCATGAAAGTGCATATGCTTATTCAAGCAAGCAACATGGGTCACTTTATCTGTAATCGTTCCGATATCATGAGTTACTAAAATTAAGGTTATTCCTCTATCCTGATTAAGCTCTGTAAGCATCTCATAGAAGGATTGGACATTCTTAGCATCAACACCAACTGTTGGCTCATCTAAGATGAGTAAATCTGGGTCACTTACTAATGCTCGTGCGATAAAAACTCTTTGTTGTTGTCCTCCTGATAACTCACCAATATTGCTTCCTATTTTTTCAGTTAGCCCCACAGAATCAATCGCAGCTCGTATCTTCTCTTTATCCTTTTCCTTATGCCTTTTAAACAGTCCCACTTTTTTAGTTAACCCACTTGATACAACTTCGTATACTGTTGCTGGGAATCCTGAATTAAAGGAATTTGCTTTTTGAGAAACAAAGCCGATTCGATGCCAATCTTTAAACTGCTCAATGGCTGTTCCAAATAATTCAACTTCTCCCTTTTGAAGCTTTAATAAGCCTAAGATTATTTTTAGTAAAGTTGACTTTCCTGACCCATTGGGTCCTACAAGACCTAAAAATGCTCCGCGAGGAACCGAAAAATGAATATCTTCAAGTACATTTTCCTTTTCGTACTTATATGTCAGTTTATTTACTCTTATAATATCTTCCATTTTAATCACCTATTATTATCAGAATCATTCCGATTTACAAAAAGTAGTATACATGAGAAACAAAGAGATGTAAAGAAAGTACTTCTTGCCTCCTTTGTTTACACCTTTTATTAGATAGCCACATAGATTATCATCAGGGAGTGGTGAATTCGTGAGTATTTTTCAATCTATTGTTAATCACAAAATAAACACAATCACGACAGAAGAATTACTGAAATATGCCAAACAATTTGGAGTTGCTATTAGCGTTAATGAGGCCCAAAAAATCGCATCGTATCTCAGAGGACGACAAGTAGATATTTTCAACACCTCTGAAAGAGCGAAACTGTTAAAGGAAATTGAGAGATTAACGAGCCCTGCAACCTCAAAAGCCGTCAGTCAGTTGGTTACACAATTCACGAAATAATTAAACAAAGGCTCATTTTTTCAATGAGCCTCTCTTTTTTATGCCATAATATGTTCGAGTAAGTTTTCGTTAAATACTTTTGAAGTTAACATTTGAATTTCTTGTTTGTACGGTGCTTTTTTATTATTCTTATCTTCCCCAACGAACGGTGTTTCAAGGATTTTTGGAATACTCATTAGCTGCGGATGATGCACAATATAAGAAAGTGCTTTAAACCCAATCTTGCCATAACCAATATTTTCATGTCTATCTTTTCTCGAACCGCGATCATTCTTACTATCATTAATGTGAAGTACCTTTAAGCGATCAATACCAATGGTTTTATCAAACTCATTAAGAACTCCATCAAAATTCTCAACGATATTATACCCCGCATCATGAATATGACAAGTATCAAAGCAAATAGAAAGCTTTTCATTATGTTTGACACCATCTATGATCATCGCTAATTCTTCGAAGCTTTTTCCACATTCAGATCCTTTACCAGCCATTGTCTCTAACGCAATCTGAAGCTGCTCATTTCCTGTTAGAACCTCATTAAGGCCCTCTATGATCTTCTTGATTCCAGCCTCTTCCCCTGCTCCTACATGAGCTCCTGGATGCAGAACAATTTGCTTTGCACCGATCGCCTCTGTGCGTTCAATTTCTGATTTTAAAAATCGGACACCAAGGTCAAATGTGTCTGGGTTCGTAGTATTTCCAATATTAATAATGTATGGAGCATGAACAACAATGTCTTCTAGATTGATTCCATTTAGCTCCATATGTTTTTGACCTGCTGCGATGTTCAAATCTTCTATTTTCTTTCTTCTAGTATTTTGAGGAGCACCTGTGTAGATCATGAAAGTATTCGCACCATATGAGACAGCTTCTTCACTAGAAGCTAGCAACATATTTTTTCCACTCATTGAAACATGTGAACCTAATTTCAGCATTTTCTCCATTCTCCTCCCTCTTATTTCTTTTTCAAGCGATTCTGTCTTTTCTTAATTTTATCCATTTCAAACTGCATCTTCTTTTTATATCCGGGCTTCACCTTTGACGGTTTCTTAACAAAAGACTTCGCAAGCTTATCTACCTCATCAGTCTGCTTAGTTCTCTTTTTTCGTCTGTTACGGTCTTCAAGCTCCGACAGTTCACCTTTTTTAATGTCAATATGCTTAAATTCAATCCCCAATTTTTCAAGCCTATTTAATGCATCTTCATCAGATGGTTCGTAAATAGTGAGAGCTATTCCCGAATTCCCCGCTCTAGCTGTTCTACCGACACGATGTACATAAAAATCTAAGTCAGTTGGAAGTTCGTAGTTAATCACATGGCTAATCCCAGGTATGTCAATACCTCTTGCAGCTAAATCGGTAGCTACAATATATTGAAATTCTAAATCTGTGATTTGCTTCATCATCCGCTTACGTTCACGAGGGCTTAAATCTCCATGAATTCTACCAACCTTTAACCCTCTATGAGTAAGTGCCGTAGCAACTTCCTCGGCTTTTTTCTTTGTATTCGTAAAGACAATGGCTAAATATGGGTTATACAGCTTTAGTGCCTCATATACGAGATTTGACTTTTCACGATGTCTTGACGGAAGAAGAATATGTTCAATCTTCGCTGCTGTTAACTGCTTTGGTTCAATGTGTATATACTTAGGATTTTCCATATACTTCTTTAGAAAAGGTTTTAGCTTTTCAGGAATGGTGGCTGAAAAAACAAGCATTTGAAGCTTTTCTGGCATCCTTGCGCCAATTTGGTCAACGTCTTCTAAAAATCCCATATCAAGCATTAAATCGGCTTCATCGACTACATACATGCTTGCCGTATGTACAAAAAGGGCTTGTTCCTTTACTAAATCATTAATTCGTCCTGGAGTCCCTACAACGATATGTGGTTGAGTTTTTAATTTTTCAATGGCACGAACTTTGTCTGTTCCCCCGATAAATAGACGACTTGTGATCTCTTCGCCCTCTTTCGCATGCTCGGTTACCTTTAGTACCTCTTGGTATATTTGTGTAGCAAGCTCTCTTGTTGGTGCGGTGATTACAGCTTGTACCTCTTGCTTATTCGGATTAATTTTATGAAGAACCGGCAATACATACGAATGTGTTTTCCCTGTCCCTGTTTGAGATTGTCCGATTGCACTTTCACCTTTTAGTACCGTCGGAATCAACCTTTCTTGTATTTCAGTTGGTTCATAAAACCCAATGGCTTCGATCGCCTTGTTTATAAATGGTTTAAGTTGATACGTTGAAAATTTTGTTTTCGTCATTATTAAAGCTCCTTCAGTTTTGGTAAGGATGTCCATACCCATCATGTAATTATAATAAAGTTCTTCATAAAGTGCCACCTACACTTCATTTCCCATATGATTATGTTTTACGAATTACAGTATTTTCAAACCAGTTCATAACTTATCATCATTCACCTAGACCAAATTTCTCTTTGTTGCATAGGGTATAGAAAGGAAAAATATGAAAGGAGGGTGTTCGTATGCCACCAAGACAACCATTTCCTGTTCGTGGAGGAATGCCTCAACCTATGCTTGGATTTGGAAGAAACCAAATGAGACCAATGATGCCCCCAGCAAGAATGGGGAACATGGGAATGAACAGAGCTCCAATGGGTGCAAATGCTACAAGAGGAATGAGAGGCCCGACAAGAAATAGCGGAGGAGGGTTACTTGCTAAGATACTTGGTAAAGGAAAGTCTCAAGGTGCACAAGCCGGTATGCAAATGTTTGGGAATGCTCCTCGCTCTTCTGCACCAGCTGCAGGTGGAGGGCTGTTAAAATCAATAACAGACCCCACAGCAATTACGGGTTTCTTGAATAATACGCAACGGGTGTTAAATACTGCTCAGCAAATCGGGCCGATGGTACAGCAATATGGTCCCATTGTTAAAAACTTACCAGCCATGTGGAAACTTTACCGTGGTTTAAATGCTGCGAGTACGGATGAGGAAACTAAGGAAGATGGAGACGTAGAGTCCACTAGCACTGAGCCAAAATCGCAAACAAAAACAAAACGAAAACGTACGAATCCAGTGAGTACTGAAGATGATACACACTCGATAGAGATTGAAGAGAAGGTATCACCAACATTACAAGGAAAATCAGTACCTAAAATCTATGTATAAAGGAATATGCCCAGAGCATATTCCCTTTTTTCTCTTCTTTGTATAATCAAGACACTTTATATATAATGATAGTATAAGCTTGCTTAAAGGGGAGAGCCAACTCAATGAAAGTTATAAAAATATCACCCCGTGGCTATTGTTACGGTGTTGTTGATGCGATGGTCATCGCAAGAAATGCAGCACTTGATAAATCTCTGCCACGGCCTATATATATATTAGGAATGATTGTTCACAACAAGCACGTTACGGATGCTTTTGCTGAAGAAGGAATTATTACGCTAGACGGTCCTAATCGAAAAGAAATATTAGAACAAGTAGATAAAGGGACAGTTATATTTACTGCACATGGTATATCTCCAGAAGTCAGAGAGATAGCAAAGAAAAAAGGGCTTGTTACAATCGATGCTACCTGTCCAGACGTAACAAGCACTCATCAGCTGATTGAAGCCAAAAAGGATGAAGGCTATCAAGTCATCTATATTGGTAAAAAAGGGCATCCCGAACCTGAAGGAGCGATTGGAGTAGCTCCTGATATCGTTCACCTTGTAGAGACGGAAGCAGATGTTAATTCATTAGCCATTCAAAGCAACAAAATACTTGTTACGAACCAAACCACAATGAGCCAATGGGATGTTGGACATATTATGGAGAAAATTGAAAAGAAATACCCACATGCGGAATTTCATAAGGAAATCTGTATGGCTACACAAGTTCGACAAGAAGCGGTTGCCGAACAAGCAGGTCAGGCGGATGTGGTGATTGTTGTTGGTGATCCAAAAAGTAATAACTCTAATCGTCTGGCGCAAGTTTCCGAAGAAATCGCGGGGACGAAAGCTTATCGGATTAGCGATATATCAGAATTTAATATTGATTGGATTAAAGATGCCCGAACCGTCGGGGTAACCTCTGGAGCATCCACACCTACTCCTATCACAAAAGAAGTTATTGCCTTTATCGAACAATTTAATCCTATCGATGAAACCACATGGAACACAGAGAAAAAAGTACCACTTCACAAAATATTACCTAAAGTAAAAAATTAGTATAACCAAAAAAGCCACGAAGAAAATGGTAAAGAGTTCCGTTTTGAAGTGCTTTTCTTAAAATACGTACCTAAATGACATAGTAAAACTCGCCAAAGTAAAAATTGGCGAGTTTATTTATTATGAATTTATATAAAACCTCACTTACCTTCGATACGCTTCACCGTAATGCATTAAAATGAGGTTTTCTTTGATCTTTGAGATAAAACTCACTCTTATGATGTTTTGTCCTTAATCGAGTAACTTGCAAAAGATAATAAGCGGAGAATTTCCGGTTAGATGCAAGATGGAGCCTGATTTTTGGGGAATAAGGGGAGTTTTTCCGCTTATGCAAAGCAAAAACGCCTATTTTCGAATTTTTCGAGCCAATAGGCGGAATCCCTCCGCCTATTTAAGCCTTTTTTAATAAGAATTACTAATTAACCGGAATTTCTCCGTCTATTTATCACTCAGGTGCTTAACCTGACCGCCAACTGATGTCGTGGCTTTTTTGGTGCTTATACAAATTGAAAAGGATCCGTATGAATGGTTGAAGCGAAAATATTTACTTCATAATTTTTTTGCTTACACATTTCCGTAAGCTTGTTTGCTACTCCCTGTTTCATCACCTTTTCTACATTGTGACCTGGATCTATGATATTTAATCCTAGCATCATAGCATCATGAGCAACATGATAATACATATCACCCGTTATATACACATCCGCACCTTTGAAGTTCGCCGTTTGCATATATTTATTTCCATCCCCACCAAGTACAGCAACTTTTTTCACCTTAGATTCTAAGTCCCCAACAACTCGAACGGTAGGTACATCCAATGCGACTTTTACAAAATCTGCAAATTCTCGGAGGGTTGTTTCTTCGACGGTTCCAATTCTACCCAATCCAAGTGATTTTGCTTTATTTTTTAGTCGGTATACATCATACGCTACTTCATCGTATGGATGTGCTTTTATCATAGCAGATAGTATCTTCTTTTCTAGATGAGCAGGAAACACGGTCTCGATTCTTGCTTCCTTCACTTGCTCTACTTTGCCTATCTCCCCAAAATAAGGATTTGCCCCTTCTAAGGGAATAAATTCTCCCTTTCCTTCAGATGTAAAGGAACAGTGAGAGTATTGCCCTACTGAACCTGCGCCCGCATCACCTAATGCTTGTTTCATAGCTTCTTCATGCCCGATTGGAACATAGACAACGAGTTTAAGTAATTCAGAATCATATGTTGGAACGAGAACCTCACTATTTGATAGTTTCAAGGCTTCTGCCAACAAATCATTTACTCCGCCTGCTGCAACGTCCAAATTCGTGTGGGCTGCATATACAGCAATATCATGCTTGATTAATTTTTCAATAATTCGACCAGTTGCTGTATCTGTCACGAGCTTTTGTAAAGGACGATAAATGAGTGGATGGTGAGCTATGATCAATTGAACGTTATTATGTATCGCTTCATCCACTACCTCTTCTAGTACATCTAGTGCGATCATCACATTTGAAATTTTCTTGTTTAGTCTACCAATTTGTAAACCAATCTTATCGCCTTCTAGCGCTAAATTCTTTGGTGAAAATTGTTCAAAGAGACTAATCATTTCATGACCATTTACAGTTTTCATTCTCCTAGAACCTCCTTTACCATTGAAATCTTCTTCTGTATTTCCATCTTCTTATCTATTTTTTCTGCTGTTTGGTTAGACTGGCTCATTTGATTTAAAATGCGTTCCCAATTTTTCCTTTCAGCCGTCCACTTATGAATAAAAGCCTTGTTCTTTTCTATACTTAAAAATGGTCCGAATAACAATTGATTTTCAATGTTCTCCAAATAAGCAGATTTGGGATCTCCTTTTTCAGCAACCAAAATTTCATATATTTTTCCATCTTCTTCTAAAATAGCTTCATTTATGAGGCTCCATCCATTTTCTAGAAGCCACAATCGTATTGAAATAGCACTAATATTGGGTTGAAGAACAAGCCTCTTCACACCCTCAAGCTTTTCCTTTCCCTCTTCAAGGATACTGGCAATGAGTGCTCCACCCATTCCTGCAATGGTAATGCATTCTACTTCACCAGCATCAATAACTTCAAGCCCATTTCCTTTTCGAACATCAATTTGCTTCGTTAGCCCTTCCATTTCTACTTGCTTCCTTGCAGATTGAAAAGGTCCTTCAACGACTTCACCCGCGATTGCAAAAGGTACTTTTCCAGCTTTAACAACATGACAAGGAAGATAGGCGTGATCAGAACCAATATCAGCTAATTTAGCACCCTCTGGAATAAAATTTGCAACAGCGCTTAGTCTTTTCGATAATCTTTCCACATTCATTTACAAACACCAACTCTTTATTTGATTACATACAGTATAAAAAAAGTCCTTTACATATGCAAAGGACTTAAAACGCTTACTTATTTCAGTTCCATTAACCAATCAGCCATTGCTCCTGCATTCTCAGCAGTAACGAGTCCTGATGGCATTGAGCCTTTTCCGTTTACAAGAATGTTTTCAATTTCTTCTTTCGACAGTTTGTCACCAACACCTGTTAAAGCTGGACCTACGCCCCCTTGGTATGAATCCCCGTGACATCCAATACAGCCCGCAGACTTATAAATATCTTCAGGGTTGTTTGAAACCTCTTCTGCCTGTTCTCCACCGCCTTCTTGTTCTGCAGCTAGTTCCTTACTGTCACCTAAGCCTTTAAACGAAAAAAGGAACATCGCAGCAATACCAAGTACCATGATTAAGACAAATGGAATAATCGGATTACGATTCATGCTTTTCCCTCCCTTATGTAAGTACATCAAAAACTATTTAAATATAGAATGCAAACAATATCTATTTTACTTGAAAATGGGCAGAAGGAAAAGTACTAAAGTAAACTTTGTCACATTATGTTCTCATTTTAGACAAAACCTCACTAGTTTTTGTGAGGTCTGTCATAAACGGAGGAAAACTAGCAACCAATTTCTCGTGCAATTACCAATCGCTGAATTTCTGAAGTACCTTCACCAATTTCTGTTAACTTTCCATCCCGCATATATCGTTCCACATGATAATCCTTCATATACCCATATCCCCCGTGTACTTGTACGGCTTGATTCGTAACCTCCATACAAATTTCCGAAGCGTAAAGCTTACACATGGAAGCTTCTTTAGTAAAGGAACGTCCTTGATCTTTTAACCAAGCAGCTTTATAAACCATATTTCTAGCAAGCTCAATCTTCATAGCCATGTCTGCAAGCTTAAATTGTATCGCCTGAAAATGGGACAATGTTCTTCCAAATTGCTGCCTTTGTTTTGCATAGCTTAACGCCTTTTCGTAAGCCGCCTGTGCAATCCCAACTGCCATTGCACCAATTCCAATCCTTCCCCCATCAAGAGTGATTAGGAACTGTTTAAAGCCCTCTCCACGCTTTCCTAGTAAGTTCTCAGTTGGTACCTGAACATCTTCTAATACTAACTCGGTTGTATTAGAGGCATGAAGCCCCATTTTTTCATAGTTGCTAATGACCTGAAAGCCAGGGGAATTCGTTGGAACAATAATAGCACTAATATCTTTTTTCCCATTTTGTTCCCCAGTTACTGCGGTAATAGCTAAATGCTTTGCGTAGCTTGCATTTGTAATATAACATTTACTTCCATTTATAACAAACTTCCCATCATACTCAATCGCTCTCGTCTTAGTACCTCCTGCATCGGAACCAGCATTAGGTTCGGTTAGCCCAAAGGCTCCAAAGGATTCACCTGTACAAATCGGGATTAAATATTTTCTTTTTTGTTCTTCTGTACCAAATAAATGGAGTGGAGCACCCCCCAGTGATATATGGGCTGAATACGTAATTCCAGTAGAAGCACAGGCTCTACTTAGCTCCTCTGTCACAATGGCAAAGCTTATAGTATCTGCTCCCCCACCACCGTATTCTTCTGGAAATGGAAGGCCCATTAAACCTAGTTCAGTTAGCTTTTGAAACACCTCATGTGGGAATTGCTTATGAAGGTCTCTTTCGAGCGCACCTGGTGCAACCTCTTCATTAGCAAATTCTCTAATTGTTCGAAGGATCATGCTTTGTTCTGATGTTAAATCAAAATTCACGTTTTTCTCCTCCTTAAGCCTATTTATGAAATCGCTTTCATACTTATTATATAAGGA
>WTKE01000058.1 GCA_011524525.1 Bacillus sp. (in: firmicutes)
TGCGACCGTTCGGTTAACAGCCGAATGCTCTACCAACTGAGCTACTGTGGAATAAGAAAAGTGTTTATGTCGTAATCTCGACTCTTTATATTATAGTGAGCCAAGTTGTGAAAGTCAAGGGGAAATTTTTATTACTTATTTCCGCTCATGTCAGTCACGGAATAATAATTTAACATCTTTTTCTCCAACTGTCAAACATGAATTTTTATGAGCTTCCCCTGACACTTTCCACAAACATACTTTGAAGTATTGATCCTTCTTCTTCTATTATATCGCTGAGCGCATCCTGTGCATTGATATATAAGAACGGTCTTTTGGGTTCTAACTTCAGGGCGGTTCGGGAGAGTAGAACAAAAACGTGGTGCACCCACTTTTTTAAGAAGTGTTTTAAAGTCTTGATCTCGGTGCTGATAACCTTTTCCCTCTAGGTGCAAATGATAATGACATAATTCATGCTTAATGATACCGATTAATTCTTGCTCTCCAAGCTGCTCTAGATAACTTCGATTTATCTCAATGTTATGAGACCTTAACATATAACGTCCACCGGTTGTTCGAAGACGGGAATTAAAAAAAGCAGTATGTCGAAATGGCTTGTTAAAGAACTGTAAGGAAATTTCCTCAACTAATTTTTGTAACTCTCTATCCTCCATACTCCCACCTCTGTTTCTAACTAAATAAAAATTCTACGAACATGACAACCCATTATAGCATACATTGAATATACCCCTTGAAATTTGTGCTAGGAGGTATGTCTATGCCTACTTGGTTTCAAAATCAGATGCAGAAAGCATTTTTAGAGAAAAATGCCTATCAAATTAAACTTCTCAACCAATGTTGGTTTTTTTACAGAAAAAAAAACCGTTCATCGTGATAACGAGTTAACATTAGAAGTATAAAATACAAATGACAACGTACTTAAATTCACGATATCATTCACAGTGCATTTTTTTGATTTAAAAATAAGCGGATATTTTTCGGTTAGACTACAGATTAGAGCTTAGTTCAGGATATATAAGCGGAGTTTTTCCGATTAAGCAAAAAAAAATTAGCGATTTTCACGTTTTTGGAGTCAATAGTCGGAATCTCTCCGTCTATTTTGGCTATTTTCAGTGCAATTTCCTAAATAAGAGAAATTCCTCCCCTTATTTAACAGACTCGCTTTAGCGGCTATTGAACTTGTATAACTTTCAGGTATTTTTGTAAAAGAGGAAATTCAAAAAAGGATTAGAGATATGTGCATCTCTAATCCTTTTTGACTTTGAAATAACTGTAAAGTTGATGTGATTTGGTCTGCTATTTACCGTTTTGTACCTCACGGGTAAACCCGTAAACATCGTGAACATTGTTTCCTTTGTCTAGGTCCAACGGCTAAACCCTCGGCCTTTACGGTTGTAGCATCGTTAAAGCGACTCTACCTTTTTGTTGGTCAACACTATCCACCCACACGGTGACTACATCTCCAACGGAAACAATATCGAGCGGATGCTTTACAAAGCGGTTGCTTAGTTTGGAAATATGAACAAGCCCGTCTTGTTTTACTCCAATATCAACAAACGCTCCGAAGTCCACTACGTTTCGAACGGTTCCTTGAAGCTCCATTCCCGCTTTTAGATCTTCAAGCTTTAGTACATCTTTCTTTAATAATGGTGCATGTAATTCGTCTCGCGGATCTCTTTCCGGTCTAACTAATGCATCGAGAATATCCTTTAGTGTTAATTCTCCAATCTCAAGCTCTGCCGCAATAGCTTTTATGTCAACGGCTGATAATGTTGTTTTTAGTGCTTCAGAACCTAGGTCAGCTGAGGTAAAACCTAATTTACTTAGGAGATTTTTAACTGCTTGATAATTTTCCGGATGGATACCTGTACGGTCGAGCGGTTCTTTTCCATCGATCACACGCAGAAATCCAATCGCTTGCTCATAGGTTTTTGCACCTAACCTTGGAATTTTCTTTAACTGTGTTCGATTGACAAACTTCCCTTCTTCTTCACGTTTCTTGACGATATTGGTTGCAACTGTTTTTGAAAGACCTGCAACATACTGAAGCAATGAAGCAGAAGCGGTATTAACATTCACACCTACTTGGTTAACGGCGGTTTCCACAACAAATGTTAATGACTCAGATAATCTCTTTTGAGAAACGTCATGTTGATACTGACCCACACCAACCGATTTTGGATCAATTTTCACTAATTCTGCTAATGGATCTTGCAAGCGTCGGGCAATGGAAACTGCACTTCGTTCCTCCACCTGAAAATCAGGGAATTCTTCACGCGCTAAGTCAGAAGCAGAATAAACACTCGCACCCGCTTCGTTCACAATCAAATAATAGATCTCTCTTTTTTGTTCTTTAAGCATATCTACTACAAACTGCTCTGTTTCCCGGGAAGCAGTTCCATTTCCCACCGCTACCATCTCAACTTCATATGTTTCAATGATTTCTTTAAACTTTTTCTCTGCTTCTTGTTTCTTCGATACCGGTGGATGAGGATAAATCACATCTATTCGAAGGACCTTCCCCGTTTCATCGACTACAGCTAATTTACATCCTGTTCGGTACGCTGGGTCCACACCAAGAACAACCTTTCCTTTTAAAGGCGGTTGGAGCAGAAGATTTCTTAAATTCTCAGAGAATATATGGATTGCTCTTTCTTCTGCTTTTTCAGTTAGCTCATTACGAATTTCTCTTTCTATTGAAGGTTGAATTAATCTCTTATAGCCATCTTCAACCGCCTCTATAACCGTCTCAACCACAAAGGAATTAGAATTCTTAATCCACTTTTTCGTTAAATAGTCCATGTTGCGTTCAACATTCGGCTTAATCGCAACACGTAAAACATCTTCTTTCTCCCCTCGGTTGAGAGCAAGCGTACGATGGGGAACCACTTTGTTAATAGGCTCCGAATATTCATAATACATTTCATAAACTTTTTTCTCGTCTTTTTCCATATCCTTAACTGTAGCTTCAACTAATCCAGATTTAGTTGTCTCACTTCGTATCCATTTTCGTGAATCTGCATCGTCTGAAACCCATTCAGCGATAATATCCTTCGCCCCGTTAATGACTTCTTCAATAGAATGAACCTCCAGCTCGTCCGACAAAAATTCACTCGCCTTCTCTTCTATTGAACCATTTACAGGGAAAGTCACTAACCATTCCGCAAAAGGTTCTAACCCTTTTTCTTTCGCTACAGTTGCCTTTGTCCGGCGTTTTTGTTTATACGGACGATATAGATCTTCTACCTCTTGAAGCTTAATAGACTTTTCTATCTGGCTTTTTAACTCCACCGTCAGCTTCCCTTGTTCTTCAATAATCCGAATAACCTCATCTTTTCGTTGCTCGAGGTTTTGTATGTATTGCCATCGTTCCATAACGTCACGAATTTGCACCTCATCCAATGCACCCGTTTGTTCTTTACGGTATCGCGCAATGAACGGCAAAGTGTTACCTTCTTCAAGTAATGAAATGACATTGTTCACTTGTTTGAAACTTAAATTCTGCTCTTTAGCTACCGTTTGTAAGAGTTCCTTACGCTTATCTATTGTTTGATCCAATGTACTTTTCCTCCAACACGAATGTCTTTTTCCTTATTTTATCAAAAATATCAAGTGCTACAAAATGAATGGTCCTAATAAAAAAGAGCTACCTCCATACGCACAGGTAACTCTAATGTAATGTCCCTATAATAAATGTTGAATCATCCATTTTAGAAGTGAACCTCTCCCTTAGTTGATTCGCAATACATTCATTTGATAACCCGGAACTCAGTAGTGATTTTATTCCATTTGGCGTGATGCCATCCGAATGTATAAGAAATTTCGAGTTTGCTTGATAAGAGTATCTCTTCGTATTAAATCTTACCGGTTTTCCAGATAAATATCCTGAGACTGGTAGTGGATAAGTTAGTTCCCCTTTATCAGAGTATAAAAAGAAACGGATATTCCCTACACAACTATAGTAAAATTCTTTTGTGTGAAAAAAAACCTTTAGTACAGCTACCGCAGCTCCTCTTTTCTGAAAAAGAGCCTGATTGCATTTTTTCATTAATTCTTCAACTTCTTCATTATGATATTGTTGGACAACATCAACCACTGCTGAAGAGGCCTCATTTGCAAGCTTTCCACTGCCCAGACCATCCGCGACGACACAGGTAAAATAATCATCCTGGAGAATGTAGTAATAACTATCTCCGCATTCATATTTACCTTCCTTAGTTGTTTGTTGAACAATCACTTCTATTGGCTGCGTCACGATAAGCACTCCGAGCTGTTATGATCTGAGCGTATGGCATCTTGCAGCTTTTTGATCGCTTTTCTCTGCAATCTTGAAACATGCATCTGTGAGATACCTAATTTTTCGCCCGTGTCTTTTTGACTTAAATTATCCAAGTACGTATATTGGATAATCTCCCTTTCTCTGTCTGTTAGAACATGTAGAACCTTGTCTAGTACAAGCTTTTGATTCACTTTTTCATAACCCTCATCAAGGTTCCCTACCACGTCTAATAACGTGACCGTTCCTCCATCCGAATCAGCCTCAATGGAATGGTCAACAGACAATGCCTGATAACTTCTTCCCATCTCCATCGCTTCTAGTACATCCTCTTCGGTTTCTTGCAAGGCTTCAGCAATTTCCCATACTTTTGGCGACCTTTGGAGCGTAGTTGTTAATTCTTCAACCGTTGCTTTGATTCTTGGTCCTAGTTCTTTAATTCTTCTAGGAACATGGATACTCCAAGTTTTATCTCTTAAGAACCGCTTGATTTCTCCAACAATTGTAGGTACAGCAAAAGCTTCAAAGCTTCTTCCAAAGTCTTCATCGTATCTACGAATAGCACCTAAAAGACCAATATTCCCCACTTGGACAATGTCCTCATGATAGGATTTTCCTTTTGAGTACTTTCGGGCAATGGTTTCAACTAAGCTTTTATAATGTAGAACCAACTGGTTTTGAGCTTCATCATCATGGTTTTGCTGATAAGCTTTTATATAGCGATGAATTTCTTCTTTTGATAGCGAATTAGGTTGAGATTTGTTTTGCATTCCTCTCCACCTGCTCCCCTTCTAGGTATTTGGTCATAAAAACCGTCACACCCTCGTTCTGATGAATAATAACTTCATCCATCAGCGTCTCTATCAAGTAAAGCCCTAGGCCTCCTTCACGCATAAACTCAACTGGTTCATTCCTACGATAAGGACCTACCTTTTCTCGAGCCGATTGAAAATCGAAACTCTTTCCACTATCAGCCACGATGACTTCCAGTCGATCACCATATGATCCAAAACCTATTGCAACTTCTCCAAGCTTCCCTGTTTTATAGGCATGCTGAACAGCATTTGTTATCGCTTCACTTGTAGCAATCTTCAAATCTTCAATTTCGTCAAACGTAAAGCCCATCCGACTTGCAATTGCAGATAAAGTTAACCGAATCACACCAACGTATTCCGGCTTAGCAGGAATTTTCATTTCAATGTAGTCACAAACTTCCGTCATTTTGGTTCACCCTCAATCTGGCTAATATTCATAATATCAGCTAGCCCGGTGATCTCAAAAAGTCTCTTTAACCGATCTGACAGTCCAACTAACTGAAATTCCCCATTACTTGAGCGGACGTTTTTAAACGTCCCAACAAATACGCCTAAGCCTGTGCTATCCATATATTGTACTCCAGAAAGATCAATAATCATGTTCACTCCGTCTCTCTCAGACAGAGGAAACAGTGTTTCTCTTAGCTTCGGTGCCGTATAAACATCAATTTCCCCTGTTACACCAACAGCAACACGATCATCACTTTCCGTGATATCTAACTTTATGTTCATATTCCCCACCTCTTTACAAGTCAATTGCTCTTATTCGATACCCTGAAAAATTAGTACTTAAACATTTCTTTTCAAGATTATTAATGTAAAATCATCTCGCAATTGAAAGTGTTGAAGCTTTTCTAGCTCTTTATATATGTTCATTACAATTTCTTGTGCAGGCAAATGGATGTATTTTTTTATATAAGAGATTAATGTTTCTTTTTCGATGAAACCCTCTTCTGAGCGACATTCAGTCACTCCATCAGACATTAAGATGATCATATCTCCCACATGTATGGATTGCTCAAATTGCTTGTATTTTGTGCGCTTTTCCACACCCAATAACAAACCCTTCGCTTCTATTTCTTTAAACTCACCTGTTTGAGCACGGTAAAGAAACCCTGGCTCATGACCGGCAGATGAAAAAGAAAACATATGGTCCTCTGAGTGATACACCCCATAAAACATGGTGATAAACATGCTTGGGTCCACATTTTGCTCTACGACACGATTTAGATTTTCAAGAACTTTACTAGGTTGATTATCCGGTTGGCTATCCATCGCATATTTGATCATGGACATACACAACGCGGCTGGGATTCCTTTCCCAATCACATCGGCTATAGCTATGCTTATATTGTTGGTTTCATCCTTAACAAAGTGATAATAATCTCCATTCATGTGCTTGGCAGGAACACTAATAGCCCCTATATCAAGCCAAGGAACAGAAGGGACATTGGTTCCTAATAAGGTTTGTTGTACATTTGCAGCAATCTCCATTTCCGTTCTCAGTTCCTGCTGTTTATGTCGTAAGCTTTGATGCTCTCTATAAGCAAGACCATAGCCTAACATCACTTCTAGTAACATATCAAAGGAAAGCGATACTTCTTCTGGTAAATCCGGATACATTTCATTCATTAGCGTTTTATGTAAACTGATGATTTCCTCAGGAGAGATTCGATGCTCGATAGACTTTCTACTGAACTTTTGACCCTGATACAGTACTTGTTCAGAAGGGTCAGTTATGTACTTTTCAAGTATGTGTCGATATTTTGTCTCCATCAATTCTCGGAAATCCATAAATGTTCCCCCTAACGCACCCACTTAGTTGCCGTTATCTCTGTTCCATTACCCGGTGTTGAGTTAATTCTAAACTCATCCATCAAGCGTTTGACACCTGGCAATCCCGCTCCTAAACCACCTGAGGTAGAATATCCATCCTCCATGACTTGCCTTATATCCTTTATACCAGGTCCATTGTCTATCGCCACTACCTTCAATCCCGCTTTACCGCTTTCATATAGTTTTTCAATGCAGATTTGGCCCTGACCAGCGTATAAATAAATATTTCTCGCTAATTCACTAATAGCAGTTGTGATTCTGGCCTGATCTACAGTTCCAAATCCAAGCTCTTTTGCCACATTTCGGCCTAGCTGCCTAGCTGCAACGATGTCCCATTCATTAATGATTTTTACGCAGGATTGGATTCCCATTCGGTTATTCCCCCAATTCCTGATGTAATTTCTCCAAACCTTTTTCTAGATCCAAAGCTGTTAGGACATCATCTAAACCAATTCCTAATTCGATAAGAGTAATCGCCACCGCTGGCTGAATACCTGTAATGACAACTTTAGCACCCATGAGTTTAGACATATTAATTACATCACCAAGCACCTTTGCGATGAATGAATCAATAAAGTCAATTGACGTTATATCAATCACTACACCATTTGCGCTTGTTTCGTGTATTTTATGAAGCAAATCTTCCTGAAATTGAAGGGCCGTTTGATCGTCCAATTCCCATTGAATCGATACTAGTAAGCAATTGTGTAATTTAAGAATGGGTATCCTCAATTTTCTCCCCCCGTGCTAATAATCTTCTTGTTCATTATTTCAAGGGCTGACTCGATTCCCTTTTTCAGTGTATTTTTTGTTGTAATTTGATTTAAATTAATCCCAAGGTTGACGATGGTTTGTGCTATTTCCGGACGAATCCCTACTAGCATACATTTAGCTCCAACTAATCGAACAGCATCAGCAGCTTGAATAATGTGATGAGCTACCATTGTATCAACGACTGGAACACCTGTAATATCTATAAGAACAACTTCTGAGCGATTTCTTACCACTCCATTTAACAAGCTTTCCATGATCTGTTTTGCCCTCTCCGTGTCTATTGTCCCAACAAGAGGCATGACTGAAATGCCGTCAAACACAGGAATTAATGGAGCGGACAATTCTTGAAGAGCGATTTTTTGGAGTGATACCGTGCGCTCCCAAGTCAAAGAGTATACATTAACAATTTCGTTTGTCATTGGACTTATCCAGCTATCAAAGTCATAAATGATTTCCATTCGATTCTCTTCATTTACAATGCCTGTTGCACTCATTCCTTCAAAAGCAATCCTTGCAAAGTCTCGTAATCCGTCCGTAACAAAACTTAAAGGCCAAGCAAGCCTAACTACTTTTTCAGCAAAATCCACAAGCTTTTCACTATACTTTTCATCCGAATCCTGTAGATTAGACACGATTAAATCTATGAACTCTCGGCTTGTCCCTACGAATACTTGGTCAGAAACTACCTTCAGAACCCGTTCATCTGATTTTTCCTTCATGCTTTTGATCCAGTTTGTTAGTATCTCTTTCCGATTCGTTTGAATATACTGTTCAATAGCTTTGTTCATTATATCCTCCCAATTTTAACATGATAGCTTCGTTCAAAACGGTTTGTCTTTAAACTGTAACGTAAGCTTAAAACCCAAATTATGTACCTATCAGTAATGATATCAATTTTATGCGAAAGCTTAAACTAATTATGACAATATTGCGACTTTGTAATGTACCCTTTTTTATGAGCCTCTAAACACAGAAGGGAGCAAAGACTGAAATCAAAAGAAGGATAGCATCTAAGGCCATCCTTCTTTTGCACACTATGAATTTCTTTTTCATACAATAAAAAAACGCCCTTAGTAGAGCGTATTTTTAGAATTCAATTAGACCTAGGCTAATTTGTAAAGCTTCGTCCACTTTCTCCATCATTTCGTCATCGAGATGAGTGATCTTATCGGTCAGACGTTGTTTATCAATTGTACGAATTTGTTCCAACAGGATAACTGAATCTCGTTCGAAACCATAGCGTTTCGCATCAATTTCAACGTGAGTAGGCAGTTTCGCTTTCTGAATTTGAGCTGTAATGGCTGCAATAATCACTGTGGGACTGAACCGATTCCCGATGTCGTTTTGGATCACAAGAACTGGACGAACGCCACCTTGCTCGGAACCAACAACTGGGGATAGGTCTGCAAAATAAACGTCACCACGTTTGACAATCAAAGGATTATCCCCCACTTACTAGACGTTCAACTGTGTGTTCTGCCTCATACTCTGCTTGAAATGCTTCTGAAGCAATTGTTAAGTTGATCTTCGCCATCTCCATGTAGCCTCGTCGCATGGATTCACGAATTTGTCTCTTTTTCCGCTCACGCAAGTACATTTTAGTAGCTTGATAAATGAATTCGCTTCTGTTCACATTCTCCTGTTTCACAAAACCATCCAATTCGGTTAAAAGATGTTGCGGTAATTTCACCATAATTTCTGTTGTTGCGCTGGACTCAGACACAAACATACACCTCCACCATCACTACACACCATTTTATCTCTACCATATTTTATAATAACACCAATCCACCACAATGCAAAGGGGAATAAGTCATACTTCAGTATTATCCACCAAAAAAATACCCTTTTATTCATGAAGTCTCCAAAGATTGATAAATCTGGTTCTTTTTCTATAAATCCTTATTCTAAAAGGGTTCTGACTATACATATGAATGCAAAATATCGTTTCTTTGATCAATCATTTTTCCATATTTTTTATAAACTCTAGGCACACGACTTGAAATCATACAAGGAACTTCATAATTGATTGTTTCTAGTTTGTTTGCAATCTCATTCATTGAAATGCAATCCGCTTCTTGCTCTCCAATAAGTGTAACGAGTGTTCCAACGGGAAGTTCTTTAGGCAATCTAATCATGCATTGATCCATACAAATTCGCCCCACAATCGGTACTCTCTCACCTTCAATCAGTACCTCTTGGCCATGTAGCTTTCGAATCCAACCATCCGCATAACCAATTGGCAACGTGCCAATCCACTCAGCCTTCCGAGCTGTATACGTGGCACCATAGCTAATTGATTCCCCTTTTTCTAACTTTTTCACATGAATAAGTCTTGTGTGAAGAGAAAATGCCTGTTGTAACGGAAACGGTAGCACGGATTCCATTTCTAATGATGGTGTGAGCCCATACATTCCAATGCCAAACCGAATGGCATTAAATGAAGCTTCACCAAAACGAAAAGAGGCTGCACTGTTGCTCGCATGAACCATGTTCGGTTTTACCCTTAAGTAAGATAAAAGCTCGTGAAAACGAGAGAGCTGCTTTCGAAAATAACTCTCCTCAAGCTCATCCGCTGTAGCAAAGTGAGTATAAATTCCCTCAAAAAGAAAACATCCACTTGATTCTAGCAGATCCTCAATGGATGTTAATTCTTCCCTTGAACGGACACCAATTCTTCCCATTCCTGTATCAAGTTTTATATGAATAGATAATTTTTCTCCCTCACCTAACATTCCCATTGCTTGCTGTAACCATTCATATCGAAATACAGTTAATGTAATATTATTTTTAACAGCGACTGGTGAATCCTCCGGACGACTGGCTCCTAATACCAGGATTGGCGCTGTTATTCCTTTTTCCCTCAAGGCAATTGCCTCATCTACAAACGCAACAGCCAAATAGGTGGCTCCCGCTTCTAAAGCTGCCCTTGCTATTTGTACATCACCATGACCATATGCATTCGCTTTAACAACCGCAATCATTTGTACGTCTTTTGGCAAATGTTCTTTCAACTGCTTAACATTATATATGATTTTATCTAAATTAACTTCTGCCCATGTATCTCGATAAAACAAAGTCATTTCACTTCCTTCTACTTCCGGTCTTACATATACATTCGATTATCGAATCCACAACGTTGATTGTCAACTTTCATCCATACAAAAAGAACAGGCTCCATTTCGAAGCCTGTTGATTCATTATTTACTAATATCCCCTTGTACTTCAACCGATCTAGCTAACATCGCCATTTCTTCTTCGGATAAGTCATTAGAGGCAAGCATATAATCTACACCTTGATACGTCCATGAAATGGTATTTCCTGATATAGCACCAATTGTGAAACCAAGGTCAATCGGTTCCCCAGAAACTGTCGTTGCTGTAACCGAAGCCTCAGCGACAAGGGCTTTTTCCTGTACAAGCGTGAAGCTCTTTTCACCATCATATGTTAAAATTACACGTTTTCCATTCTCGGTTTTCACTTCTTTTTCTTCGATTAAGTCCACACCAGCAATCTCTTCTGATGGATACATAACCGTAAACTCTTCATCTTTTACATTTGACATAACAGGAACTTCTAGTTGGGCACCTGTCATATTTTTAGCCATATCAAAATCCTTCGCATCAAAGCTAGCGTCAAATTTAACATTTGTAAACTCAACGGTTACTAATGCCTTTCGGTCAGGATCCATTACTTTTACACTTACTGGTGTTAAATCCTTATTAAAAGTAATCTCTTGGTAAGGCAGCATCTTGTTGTTTTGATATCTAGTCTTTGTTTCAAAGACATAATGTTCCTTAGTTGAACTGAATTTTGCTTCCTTATCTGCAATAATGTCTTCAATGAGTGATTCATACAAATACGCCTGGCTGCTATTTTCCGGCCAATCGCTTTGGAAGCGGAAGCTCTTGTTAAGTGCTGGTGTTAATACAAACACTCCGTCATCATTACGTAAAATCATTTGACTTTGGTCTTTTTGAGCATTTTTTAAATTTACTCGATAGTAAGTAGGAGCTTTGTGCCAAATTTGCACATCATACGTCTGAGGCTCAGTTCCCATTTGCAAAGTCATGGTGGCATCTGCCTTATACCCTTTCAAACTTTCAACCTTCCCGCTTAAATCCTTCACCACATCTTCTTGTGATTTAGATCCACAGGCGGCTAACATAAGTACTGCCATTAGCCCGGCGAATAGCAATAATAATTTCTTCCTCATTCCTTCAACCCCTTTAGTTTCATTTCTTCGTAGTAAGAAGGGTGAGGGAAGGATATGAACTCTTACGGTTGTTTTAGTAACCGCTAAAGAAACTCGCCGCCATCCCTCGCTCTTCTGTTGCACTATGAATATATGAGACAACCTTGGGGAATATGTCCAACGATTAGAACAAGCTATTTATTTTTTTCAATGACTACCTGGGCAACTGCATACTCTTTACTATGTGAGATGGAGAGGTATACCCCCTCACTAAAGGGTTTTATAATCATGGGCTGGCCTTTTTCATTTGACTGAATTTCGATGTCTAAAAATGATAGCCTTTCACCAATCCCCGTTCCAACTGCCTTTGAAAAGGCCTCCTTTGCAGCAAATCGCCCTGCTAAGTATTCCGTTCTTCTTTTGCCGTTATATGTATGATATTTGTCTTTTTCTTTATGTGTTAAAATTCGATCGACAAACTTACTTTGCCTAGTACTTAGTTCCTCAATTCGAGAAAGCTCAACGATATCAATCCCTATTCCCGATATCAAACGTAGCAACTCCTTCTAAAAATTTATTACAAAGCATATTGTGTACAAACTGTAGTGTAATCACGTGTATTATAGATACGAAACAGTTATGATAGTAAAAATGAATTCAATTGGAGGGTTCTTATGTTTATCCGAACGGAGAGCTTCAAAGATTTTACCCGTTATTACCCCATTATAACCGGTATTGTCTTTATTCATATTGTTTTGTACTTACTAATGATTCTCCCCTTCTTTCCAGGTGGTTTTCTTTTTGAAAGATTAGCTGGTGTGAATCTTTACATTATGGAAGGTGAACTTTGGAGGTTGGTGACTCCTATCTTCCTTCATAGTGGGTTTCCGCATCTTTTATTTAATAGCTTTTCCCTTGTGTTGTTTGGTCCCGGGCTCGAGCATCTCCTCGGAAGAAAAAGCTTTATCACCCTTTATTTATCAACAGGAATTCTAGCAAACCTTGCTACCTTATTTTTAAAACCACTAACGTACACACATGTTGGGTCAAGTGGAGCCATTTTTGGATTGTTTGGGATTTATTTAGCGATGATCTTTTTTCGGAAGGAAATGCTTTCTCGCGAAAACACACAGGTGGTGTTAGCCATTGTCGTCATAGGTGTGATTATGACATTCGTTAACGCAAACGTAAATGTGACGGCTCATATTTTCGGTCTTCTTGCCGGTCTTATTCTTGGCTCTTTTGCCATCGAACGCGGAAAAGAGCTTACCTCTTCCTTTCAGAGAATCACCAAAAGAACTCTCACTTCTTCGGGAGGTCCTAAAAAGTGGAGCCCCACGTCCATTATGCTTGCATTGCTCATTATCTTAGCATTAATTGGATTACTAAGCAGATAAAAAGCGCCTCAAAAAGGCGCTTTTTGGCTATGAGAATACCAGTGATAAATCTCCTTAGCATCCTCTTTTTCAATATCAACAATCGTCCCTCCGATGGCTCCCATCCCTGATTTAATGAGACTTGTCATCGTTGCTAGATTCTTTCTTCTTTGAAAGAAACTATCTTTATAAGAAAGCGATTGAATATTTTTCTTTTTCATAAGTAAAGTATGCTTAATAAAGCCTCTATATTGGATATTCAGCTGCTGCCCCTCGATACTCCAGCCCGCATCTTTAAATATGACATATGACCATGCACTAGAGAACACAAAAAGCATGATTGACCATAAGCCCCATAGTTTAAAAATGGCTATAGCAGCTATCACCAATGGAACTACCATCAACGAACCCCGGAGTAAATACCTTGGAAGCGAACGTTTCGGTGGCTTATTAAATGGCTTCGTAGTTGCTAGAATTGGAAGATGCTTCTCAAGGATAGTAGCTACCTGCACTTTTTTCACAGCTGGCAATAATAGCACCCTCGACCCCTCTGTATTCCTTACAGAACCTCCTGCACTAATTAGAGACACCGAACATAATCCAAAGGGCTGCCTTAGAATATTTTCTGAAATACGAACGGCTTGAATTCGATTTAATGGAATGGTAATTTGCCTCTTTTCTAACAAACCCCTGGATATGATGATCTCTCTTTCTGTCTTCTTAACCGTAAATCGAGCGAATTTCACCATCGTTCCAATTAAAGCAACCACCCAAGCTAGTAGGAATCCAAGAAAGACTAGTACCGCAATAATCACAACACCATTCGAAATCATCTTTTCTACTTCACGATAAGCACTTTCATACGGAATGAGATCATCTAATTGGGATAAAAATGCTACCAATGCAGATAGAACGACCCCCACCCCTCCTGAAGTGGTTGCTAACAATAGAAGTTCCTTAGAGCTGATCTTATAAATTACGTTTTCTTCGACCATGTCTACAAATTCCGTTTCGGTTGCCTCTTCAACAAGCTTATTCTTCGCTTGAGCGATAATTTCTTGGATCCGATTCGCTTCTTCCTTAGTTATGGCGGTTAATACTGCCTCTGCATCTGCTGCACCACTGGATCCAGCGGTTTCCACCTTCACTTTGACCAGACCAAAGGGCCGGTGAAGGATTCCTTCAGAGAAATCAAGGCTTTGAATGCGGTCAAACGGAATATACCTCTTCTTCCTTACGAGCAAGCCATACTCCATTCGCAGCTCCCCTTCTTCCAACCGGTAGGAAAAGCGGAGCCAATTTAATACGCCGATTCCTAGTACCAATAGGACGATGGCAAACGAACCGGTAAAAAACCATAGATCACCTTCTGAGGCCTTTGTTCCAAACACAAAGAAGGCTACAAACGGTACGATCAACTCTTTAAGCTGCTTAAAAAAGTTCGTGACTGCTGCTATGGGATGAAGTCGCTTCGAATTAGACATCTTCGTCCGCCACCCTTGCTAGTCTTGAAATAAATTGACGAAGTTCCTCTGCCTCCTCCACCGGAAGAGCAGGGATTTCATGTACGGTTGCTGCTGTAGATACATCAACGGTTGCAAGTCTGTATTTTTTCAAAAGAGGGCCTTGTCTTGTATCAACATGTTGTACCCTGATCATCGGGACAAGCGTTCTTTTTACGACAAACACCCCTTGTTGGAGCTCGATTTCCTGCTCTCTTACCTCATAGCGCCACCGCTTCCAACGCAATAAAGGAAAAAGGTACACATATAAATAAACATGCAGAATGATTGCTCCAACTGCAGCTATTACAACCCAAACGGGCCACGAAAATACATTGGACAGCCAAATCACTCCGCCTGCCACAATCGCCATGATGGCAGAAGTAATGGCTCCAGTTATTCGCCACACTGAAAGGGCCTTGTCTGAAATTCGTTTTTGTGGTTCGTTCATATTTGCCAAGTTCCCCCTACTCCATATAAACTCTTCTCACTTCATACGGTTTGAGCAGGAAATAAGTTTCATTATTGTATTTCAAAACTTGATTGATCCATCCAGGTGATGCTTTTTTCTCCTTTTAAATCATCCACTATTTGAAACAGCGCGGCATCCTTCTTTTTCGCCTCAATCATACAATGAATTTCGTTAACAGAGCCTTTGATCGCATGTAAAAACTGCAGAAACATCTCTCGATCAATTGTATCCGCATGGGCTCGATATTCCTTCTCAGACTTTGGACTAGAAATATGCATTTTTATTGGTAACTTTGACAAGCTCCACGTGGAAACGACTCGCTCCCATTCCTTTTCCCATTCTGGATTTTCATGATTTGCTAAGTGGTGATGATAGTCAAACACTAGTGGGATCCCTAGCTTTTCACATAAGTACAAGGTATGTTCGAGATGAAAGGAGGTGTCATCATTTTCAAGCATAATCATACGCTGAATCGAAGCCGGGACATAGGCCCAGTTATGTATAAACTGTTCAAGTGCTTTTTCTTTGTCCTCGTATGCTCCCCCTACATGCATAACACAACGGTGCTCCGGGTCAATTCCCATCCCTTTGAGCAATGCTTCATGCATGGCAAGGGTCTTTATCGAATTATTTAATATATCGGTGCTCTTCGAGTTCAGCAGCACAAAATGATCCGGATGGAAATCGACTCTCATCGGATGCTCTTGTAAATATCGTCCGATTTCTTGCAATATTCCTTTTAATGGTCTCATATACTTCCAGTCCGACAACTCCTCGTGATTTGCAAGGGGAATGAGTTTGGAACTGAAACGAAAAAAATGGATCTCATTTGCTACATTATGCTTAAGAAGACGCAGGCAGTTGGTTAAATTATTTATCGCGATTCGCTCTAGTTTTTGAATAGCGGCTTCTCGGTCAGGAATTTGTGAAAATTGCTTAAAGGTCATGGTTTGTGATGGAGAAGCGTTTTGAAGCTCTACGCTCATTGCCACATACCCCAGTCGAACAATCATTTTCAGATCACACCTTCGTTTTCATATTTTGCATAGTTTGTGGCAATTCAGCTTTAGTATGTATGAGATAAAACGGATGTGCTTACGTCATAAAGTAATCGTTTATGACTCGGGTGCTTGAATTCAGGTGCGTTACACGTCATAAGAACACACTTATGACGCCTGTGACCGGAAAAACTGGTGCGTT
>WTKE01000049.1 GCA_011524525.1 Bacillus sp. (in: firmicutes)
TAAATAAATAGTGTTTATAAATTTTGTCGAAAAAACGTGTTAACTTATTTCACACGTTTCCCTTACAATACTCTACGATAAATTATGCCACACTAAACGTAATGAAAACGTTTCCAATATGTTCTAATTAGAAAGGCGATATGAATCGCCCTTTCTAGTCTATTTTTCCTACTGAGGAATCTTCAGCAGGCTTCGCCATTAACACCGTACGCGGTTTACTTCCTTCGTATGGTCCAACAACTCCTCTTAGCTCCATTTCATCAATAAGACGTGCAGCACGCGAATAACCAATACGGAATCTTCGTTGGAGCATAGAGACGGAGGCCGTTTGCATTTCAAGAATGAGATCAACAGCGTCAGCATATAAATCATCATCCACCTCAGAGGCAGGCTCAGGAATATCATCTGGAATCATTTCCTGTTGATACTGCGCCTTTTGTTGACCAATAACAAAATCGACTATCTCTTCTACTTCTTCGTCCGATAAAAAAGCACCCTGTACTCGAATAGGCTTTGACGCGCCTACTGGCATAAAAAGCATATCCCCACGACCAAGCAGTTTTTCGGCTCCTCCGGAATCCAAGATTGTTCGAGAGTCTATTTGAGAGGAAACGGCAAAAGCAATTCTTGACGGAATATTAGCTTTTATAACACCTGTAATAACATCAACAGACGGACGCTGAGTTGCAATAATTAGATGAATTCCCGCCGCACGAGCCATTTGAGCTAATCTTGTAATAGCATCTTCCACATCTGATGAAGCAACCATCATTAAATCAGCAAGCTCGTCTACAATAACAACAATATACGGGAGAAGTGGTTGCTTCGAATCTTCCTCCATATTGATTCGACGAATATAATCATTATATCCTTCGATATTTCGCGTTCCAGTATGGGAGAAGAGCTCATATCTTCTTTCCATCTCACTAACTACTTTTTTTAATGCCTGGGACGCCTTTTTTGGATCTGTTACAACAGGTGCTAATAGATGTGGGACCCCATTATAAACATTCAATTCAACCATCTTCGGGTCGATCATCATTAATTTCACTTCATGAGGTTTTGCTCTCATTAAGATACTCGTAATAATCCCATTAATACATACACTCTTACCGCTTCCAGTTGCACCAGCAACAAGTAAGTGAGGCATTTTGTTTAATTCAGCTAAAACTGCTTCACCCGTTATATCTCGGCCAAGTCCAATCATAAGCTTTGATTCTGGACGATCATTTTTCTTTGACTCTAATACTTCACGCAGCGACACCATAGCAACCTCGGAATTAGGCACCTCAATTCCAATGGCCGATTTGCCAGGGATCGGTGCTTCCATTCGAATATCCTTAGCCGCTAATGCAAGTGCTAAATCATCACTTAAATTAACAATTTTACTAACTTTCACACCTACATCTGGATGCACTTCATACTTTGTAACAGCGGGTCCTAAATGAACTTGTGTTACTTTTGCTTTTACTCCAAAGCTCAAGAACGTTCGTTCAAGCTTTGCTGCATTCGCATGAATAAGCTCATATTCCCCACTTTGATCCGTATGGCGAGGCGCTTTTAATAACTGAATCGGCGGCAGCTCATAATCTTTATTTTCCACTTCCGTAAAGGTAATTGGCGGAACACTATCGTCTTCCGTTTGTGACTGTACCTTCCCTTTTTTTGCCACTTGTTCCACAACTGGTTCAGTATAGGCTCTCTCTGTGAAGCTAGAAATGATTGGTTCAATCACTCTTTCCTCTTCATCTGGCGGTGTCATTGCACTCGAAATAGGAATAACTCTTTCTTCTTTTTCCTTTTTTTCTATTTCTTTTCGCTTTTCTTCTTTCTTTTTCTTCGTCTTTTCTGTACGCTCTTTTCTCCAAGTTTTCATATCATCTCCAAAAGCATGAAACTGATCCTTTATAAACTGGCCAAATGCTATTATGGCTTTTCCTAGAGGCTCACCTAATGTTCTACCTGTAAGCAAAATAAATCCAATTATAAAGAATAGAGCAGCGATAATTTTTGTTCCTGCTTCCGCAAACAAATAATAGGACATGGCAAATAAAAGTGCACCAATCATTCCCCCGCCTAAATCGGTTGTACTCGTTTCTTCTCTAACTTCCATCCAATAAAGCTCGAATGTATTTTTTATTACACTTGGGCTTTCGGTTCTCCCATCATTTGCTAGAAGTTCAAACAATGTAACATGGCTCAGAAGTAATAGAGCAGAAACAATAAAATACATTCCTATCAGTTTACTCTGGAAAAAGGACGGAATTTCACGTTTCCACATAAAATACGCACCGATTACAGCTAAACTAATTAAATTCACCATAAACCATTCGCCTGAAAAGAAGCGAAAAAACATAACAACAGCATGTCCAACCGCGCCAAGTCTGGCAATAGAAATAGTCGCTAATGCAATTAGTATAAGCCCGATGAGTTCGAATTTAACCGTTCGCTTAAAACCATCCTTACTTCTTGTTTGTCTTCTTTTTTTCTTTGCCATTTTATCACCTTACTGTTGAATTATTACTACTATCTTAGTCGTTATTTTTATGTACTAAACCCTTTAATAAAGACAAGAAAAGCAGCCTCAGTTGGCTGCCTACCTGATACAACTTTATTATAGCATAACTTATCCATCCTGAAGACACCGCTTTACAAGAAAGATATTTTTGCTCCCGGTGTACATCTTTCATCTAAAAAATGAGCCGGGTCACTACTCATGACACGAACTACCCGGTAAACACCTTCAGCGTCAGATTCAACTAATAAGGGAATTCCATCAAAATCATACATTTTCTGTTGAGCAGCATCCGAATTATCATTCGGATAAATCATTTCTGGTGGGGTAAGTGTATAAAGGATCATTGAACCATCCCCTCTGTACCTTCACTGTTAATCGCAATTAGTTCATTTAACTTTTTCATCGCTTGACCAATCCCGCCAACTTCATCAATTAAGCCGTATTTTACAGCATCCGTTCCCACTACATTTGTACCAATATCTCTTGTAAGGTTTCCTTTTTCAAACATTAGTTCTTTAAACTTCTCTTCAGTAATCTTAGAGTGTTTTGTCACAAAAGTCACGACTCGATCCTGCATCTTATCTAAATACTCAAATGTTTGAGGCACTCCGATAAATAAACCTGTCAAACGAATTGGATGTATCGTCATTGTCGCTGTTTCTGCAATATATGAGTAATCACAAGAGACCGCGATTGGTACTCCAATAGAATGGCCACCACCCAACACAATCGACACAGTTGGCTTAGATAGAGAGGCCAGCATCTCAGAGATTGCTAACCCTGCTTCTACATCTCCACCTACCGTATTTAAAACAACAAGCAGCCCCTCAATCTTAGGGTTTTGCTCAATGGCTACTAGTTGTGGAATGAGATGCTCATATTTCGTCGTTTTGTTTTGCGGAGGAAGGGTCATATGTCCTTCAATCTGTCCGACAATCGTTAAGCAGTGTATTTTTGAATCCTGAGCTAACTGTGGGACATTTGTTTGTCCCAACTGTTGAATTTTTTCAATTAAACTTGATGGTTTTTCTTCCTTTGGGGTTTCTTGTTCGTTCCCCCCTCCATCATCCGGTTTATTATATTTAATTGGTTCCATACCAAATCTCCCTTCAGACATGATATGGTTAGTATGAAACCCACGATGATTTTTCATGCGAAAAATGGAAATTTGAAAAAAGCTCACGAATTTTTCTAAAGAGTTCCGTTTTGAAGAGCTTTAAGCATCAAAATGAGGGTTTCTTGGATTTTTGAGAAGAAACTCACTCATTAATAAATAAGGTATTTTGTCCTTAATCGATTAAAAGTATGATAAGCGGAGAATTTCCGCTTAGATGCAAAATGAAGCCTCGTTTGACTGAAATAAGGGGAGTTTTTCCGCTTACGCAAAGTAAAATCGCCTATTTTCGAATTTTTCTAGCCAATAGGCGGAATCCCTCCGCCTATTTAAGCATTTTTTAATAAAAATTACTAATTAAGCGGAATTTCTCCGTCTATTTATCAGCTCGGGTACTTAACCTGTTCCCCAACCGGAACCTCTTGAAAATCGAACAGACGTATGTCCAAATCATACGTCTGTTCTTGTTTATTTTAATTATATAGTACTCGAAAACAGAACCCTTTAGGATTTTTCATTTTATATTTCCATAATAATTGGGAGAATCATCGGTCGACGTTTTGTTTTATCATATAAAAATTGATTTAACTCGTCTCTCATGCTTTGCTTCATCGTTCCCCAATCAAATGATTCTCTAGTTGTATTTCTTTCTACAATACTTCGAACGAGCTGTGTAGACTCTTCCATCAGCTTTTCTGACTCTCTCACATAAACAAAGCCACGTGATATAATTTCTGGACCAGCAGTGATTTTCTTTTCTGCTCTGCTTAGTGTGACAACTACGATTAAAATTCCATCCTGAGATAATAAACGTCGATCCCTCAGGACGATGTTACCAACATCTCCTACACCACTGCCATCGATAAGCACATTGCCAGCAGGTACCTTTCCAGCAGGTTTAAATCGCTCATTTTTTATTTCTAATACTTCTCCTCTTTCAGGAATGAATATTCGATCCGTTGTAATCCCACATTGAGCAGCCACTTTGCTATGAGCCTTTAGCATTCGATATTCTCCATGTACAGGAATAAACAACTTCGGGTTCATTAAGTTGATCATAAACTTCAGCTCTTCCTGACTACCATGGCTAGATGTATTCACAATTCTCTTTCCAGAGATCACATGTGCTCCTGCGCGGTATAACATATCAATGGTTTTATAAATAAACACTTCACTCCCTCTGAGAGGAGAGGCAGCTATAAGAACTGTATCGCCTTTTTTAATATTAACTTGGCGGTGAATTTGTTTTGCCATTTTTTGAAGGGCTTCGATCGGTTCACCCTGTGTTCCAGTAGTTAACACGACAATTTCATCATCAGCATAATTATCAATTTCTTCAATTGGAATAATGAGTTCGTCGTGTACTTGCAAGTAATGTAAATCCAAGGCAATGTGAAAAATCTTCTCAAGACTTTTTCCTACTACAGCAATCTTTCTTCTGCTTTCATATGCTGCATCAAACACATGTTGAATACGATTAATGTCAGATGCAAATGTTGCTGCAATAATTCGTCCCTTTGCATTATAAAACGCATCAGACATTTCCCTTACAACGATTGATTCTGAAGGTGTGTAACCAGGCTTTTCCGCTTCCGTGCTATCGGATAATAAGCAAAGGACCCCATTTTCCCCAATTTGAGCCATTTTTCCAATTTCAGGTTTATAAAGATCTGTCGCTGCCTGGTCAAATTTAAAGTCTCCAGTATAAACAATTGCCCCTTCAGATGTATGAACACAGATACCAACAGAATCAGGGATACTATGATTTGTTTTAAAGAAGGACACTTCACATGTATCAAAATTCACAACAGAATCTGAAGTAATTATACGAAAATCCGTTTTTCCTCTGTATTCTTGCTCGTCCAACTTTGCTTTTGCAAGTGCAAGCGTAAGCTTCGTTCCATATACTGGTACATGTAGGTCTCTTAATGTATAAGATAATGCCCCAATATGATCCTCATGTCCATGAGTTAGGAAAATAGCTTTTACTCGATCTTTGTTTTGAATTAAATATGTAATATCTGGAATGACAATATCAATTCCTAGCATCTCATTTTCAGGAAACATTAACCCTGCGTCTAAAACAAATAAATCACCGTCCACATCCACCACATACATGTTTTTCCCGAATTCCCCGACTCCCCCAAGAGCCACAAGCTTAATACTCTCATTCTTTCTCTTATTCAAAGTAGAATCCTCCTATGCTGTCATTTCATCCGACTCAAGATCAGTTATGATTATTATACTTGAATGATGAAATCCTTTACAACCAAAATAAAACTTGTTTGATTATGAAGTGGATAAATCTGTATTTATATCATCAACTTTCGTCAAATACGGTCAAATTCCCACATAATAAAAGGTCAACCCACACAGCGAGGTTGACCTAATTGATTTCTATATTAGCGGAATAACGTGATAAGCTGTGATCTCTCTTGTTCATTCAATGGTACTAGCGGAAGTCTTACAGACCCCACATCTAGACCTTTAATTTGAAGAGCTGTTTTTACAGGAGCTGGACTCGGTGCCTTAAACAATCCTTCCATTAATGGCAGTAGCTGTTGATGCTTCTTTGCTGCCCCTTGAATATCTCCATTTAAAAAGGCTTTCACCATATCTTGCATCTCATTCCCAATGACATGCGATGCTACTGAAACAATCCCTACACCACCGATAGAAAGAACTGGAATCGTTAGCCCATCATCACCACTGTATAACAAGAAGTCATCATCTGTACCAGCAATAATAGCAGTCATGGCATTTAGATTCCCACTAGCCTCTTTAACCGCTACAATATTGTCGATTTTAGACAAGCGAATAATTGTTTCTGGTAAGATGTTAACTACAGATCTACCCGGGATATTATACACCATAACAGGAAGTGTTGTTGCCTCTGCTGCTGCCTTAAAGTGCTGATACAATCCTTCTTGATTTGGTTTATTGTAATAAGGAGCAACGATCATCACGGCATCTACGCCAATTTCCTCTGCTTTTTTTGTTAGCTCAATGGTTGCATATGTGTTATTGCTTCCTGTTCCTGCAATAACAGGAACACGCTTATCTACAACCTTTACCACATGTTGAAATAATGCGATTTTTTCTTCCTTTGATAAGGTTGGAGACTCACCAGTTGTTCCAGCAATAACTAGTGAATCCGAACCGTTTTCAATCAAGTGATTGATTAATGATGTTGTTTTTGCAAAATCAATATGCCCTTTGCTATCAAAAGGCGTAACCATTGCCGTAGAGACTCGACCAAATAAAACCATATTGCCACTCCTTTAAATCTATTCCACTTAGAAAAAATCTTTAGTTTTCTTCATCAAGGTTAAAGGCATCATGCAACGAATTAACGGCTGTTACAAGATCATCTTCCTTAACAAGAACCCATATCGTTGTATGACTATCAGCCGATTGAAGTATGCGAATTCCATTTTCAGAAAGAGCTGATACAATTTTTGAAGTAACTCCAGGAACTCCTGCGATTCCTGCACCCACAACAGATACCTTTGCACAATTTCTCTCAAACTCAGGCTCATGACCTAAATCACGTAAAACGGTAAGTGCCTTTTCCGTCATTTCACTGGATACGGTGTAAACCACGCCATTAGGTGAAATGTTAATAAAATCAACACTAATCTTCTCATTGGCCATTGATTTAAATACTTCAGCTTGAAGGTTATATTGACCTTTTTTAGCAAGCACTTTAATTTGAGTGACAGGTGATAGATGCGCAATTCCCGTTACTGTCCGTTCCTTTATATCACTTCCGCGATGATCATTCGACATAGAAGTAACAAGCGTTCCTTCTCCATCCGAATAAGTAGAACGAATGCGAATCGGAACCTTAGCCTGCATAGCAATTTCAACCGCTCTAGGATGAATGACTTTCGCACCCTGATACGCCATATTACATACTTCTGTATACGTAACAACCGAAAGTGGTCTAGCATTTTCAGCAATTCTAGGGTCAGCTGTCATAATTCCCTCGACATCTGTAAATATGTCGATAACCTCTGCTTTTAAAGCTGCTCCAAGTGCTGCAGCTGACGTGTCACTGCCTCCACGCCCTATCGTAGTAATGTCGCCATTTTGAGCTGCACCTTGAAAGCCAGCAACAACCACTACATCGTGTTGTTGCAGTTCTTCAATCACACGCTCACAATTCATCTTAATAATTTTCGCATTTGTATGGTCATCAGTAGTTAGAAAACCTGCTTGAGCACCAGTTAACGAAGTGGCGTTTACGCCTGCCTCAAGCAGTAAGTTAGAGAAGACCACACTCGATATGGCTTCCCCACAAGACAGTAATAAATCCTGTTCGCGTTTAGAAATTAGACTTTGTGCACCGCCGATAAGGGAGAGCAGAGTATCTGTTGCATATGGATCCCCTTTTCTACCCATAGCAGATACAACGACGACCACTTTATACCCTTCAGCTAATGCATTTTTAATATGTCCAATTGCAAGATTTCGACTTTTTTCATCTTTTACTGAAGTGCCACCGAATTTTTGAACAATCATTCTCATTGTTACACCTCTAGTTTTACAGCTTTAGATTTCTATTTTACAATACCTAACTTCACTAAACTTTCTGCGATTTGGACAGAGTTCCACGCAGCTCCTTTTAGGAGATTATCTGAAACAACCCACATATGGAAGCCTTTTTCATTGTCCAAATCCTTACGAATACGGCCAACAAATACATCGTTTTTACCAACACAATTTGCAGGCATTGGATATAGTTGGTTTTCTGGGTCGTCTTGAAGCACCACTCCTGGTGAATTCTCAAGTAAGTTCTTCACATCCTGTGCAGTTACACCCGTTTGCTCTACTTCAACAAACAGTGACTCAGAGTGTCCTGTTGCAACTGGGAGACGAACGCAAGTAGCTGCTACTTGAATTTCTGGTAAGTGCATAATTTTCTTTGTTTCATTAATCATTTTCATTTCTTCATACGTAAATCCGTTTTCTTGGAATTTATCAATTTGAGGAATTGCATTAAAAGCAATTTGATAATGTTTTTTATCAGATTTTACTGGCAAAATTTTTGGTTCGTAACTTTCATTGGATACGATTGCTTTCGTTTGCTCGTACAACTCTTCTACCGCAGCCGCACCAGATCCGGAAACCGCTTGATAAGTTGAAACGATAATTTTATTTAAACCATATTGCTTACGAAGTGGTTCTAGTGCTACAACCATCTGGATCGTAGAACAATTTGGATTAGCAATAATTCCTTTATGTTCATGTAAGTCCATTTCATTGACTTCAGGTACAACAAGTGGGACATTCTCATCCATGCGGAATGCACTTGTGTTATCCACAACAATAGCACCATGCTTAACCGCTTCTGGTGCTAGTTCAAGCGATACGCTTCCACCTGCACTAAATAACGCAATATCGACCCCTTCAAAGCTCTCTGGCTTTGCTACTTGAACCGTATGTTCTACACCTTTAAAAAGGACTTTACTACCTGCTGAACGTGGTGATGATAATAACGTTAATTTTGAGATTGGGAATTCTCTATTTTCAAGAGTTTGAATCATTTGTTGACCTACTGCTCCTGTTGCTCCCACAACAGCTACGTGAAATCCTTTTTCTGATAATGCCATTTCGTTATTTCCCCTTCCAGTCTCTCTAATGTTCGATATGAATTCTAGTAAAACATTTATCGCATTATTAAAAACATCAACATGTAATAAATGTCCTTTTTACCGCCATTTCAGTTCCATGGCTATATAATAACATCTATTTTAACATATTCATGCATTAATGAAGTACATTTTTTATTTAAGCCGTGCAAAGGAATCTATTTTTCCTTGTAACACGGCTTTTAGTCTATTGCTAGAGTTGGATGAGGGCATATTACCTCAATTGGCTATTGTGCATCTTTATACCTTTCGACGAGTACTGGCTGAATTTGGTGACCAGAAAGAGCAGCTTCCACTGTATCAGCTAGCATAGTCATACGCGCGACTAATGAATTGGGTTTTTTAACTGGGTCATCTTGACCATACGGAATAAAATAAATATTTTTTGTCGCCATCAACCTCATCAAATTGACCCCATTTAATCCAAGGGCATCATTTGTGGAAATCCCTAATACAACCGGTTTTCCATTTCGCAACGTTGCTTTGGCAGCCATTAGAACTGGAGAATCAGTCATTGCATTAGCAAATTTACTCATTGAATTTCCTGTTAGTGGAGCGATGATCATGCAGTCTAATGGAATCTTTGGTCCTAGAGGCTCTGCACCAACAATCGAATCAATTGCTTTATTTCCAGTTAACTTTTCAATTCTTTCAATCCAATCCTCACCTTTTCCAAAGCGAGTAGTTGTATTTTTTACAGTGTTTGTTACCACTGGTATTACCTCTGCACCAGCATTGATAAGATTCTCGATTTCAGGATATACAGCATCATACGTACAGTGAGAACCCGTTAAACCGAAGCCGATTTTTTTCCCTTTTAAGCTCATGTTACTTCCCCTTTCTTGATTGCATATCATCTAACAGCAGTTGAGAAAGGACGTTGGCTAAAATTTGACCTGCTGTTTTTGGTGCAACGATGCCTGGAAGTCCTGGGGCCAAAAGAGCTTTTATTCCTCTTTTTTCAGCATATCGAAAGTCGGTTCCACCAGGCTTTGATGCTAAATCAATGATCAGTGTGTGAGTAGGCATTCTGGAGATAACGGAAGCCGTAACGACTAAATCAGGGATCGTATTGATACAAATATCAACATCCTTCACCTGATTGGATAGTTCATCAAGGTGAAATGGTGTTAAAGCCATTTCAGTGATTCGAGCAATATGCTCACCTTTTCGCGCTCCCACTTTCACTTTTGCCCCTAGAGCAGAGAATGTGCGTGCCACACTCATCCCAACTCTCCCTAGGCCAAGCACCATTATCGTTGATCCATGTATAGTAAAGTCGGTGTGCTGAATTGCCATCATAATCGTACCTTCTACTGTCGGTATGGAATTATAGATAGCAACATCGTCCCGTTCGAACAATTTCACGAGTTTTCGTTTGGAATCACCCGTAATTTTATTCAAGTATCCATTGGAAATTCCGGAATAAATCGTACAATGTTCTGGTGTTTGCTCTAAGTGTTCTACAGTTAAAACTACTTTTTCATTCGAGAAGATCGTTTCTACTTGACCCTCCATATTTGTTCCAGCTACCGGCAAAATGATCGCATCTATATCTGAAAATACTACTTCATCCAATTTCTCCTTTACTGCACCAGTAAAGGCATGGTCGAGTTGCTCAAAGCCAATCAAAGAGAGCTTCGCATCGAGCTCTGTTAGCTTCCGGACGATTTCGAGCTGTCTTGCGTCTCCGCCTATGACTGCTATTTGCATCCCTGTTAGCATGAAACACTCACCTTCTTTTTAAATGATCCAAATCAAATCTTACTGCATTACTCCAACATACTATGTATTTACCCCGTAATCGGTGAGTTTTCCTAGGAAAAAAGCCTAAATAAAAAAAGAACTGATGCCTATGCACAGTTCTTTACTCCTCTTGAATATCAATGATGATCATATCCGTCCCAATTGTCTTTATATGCTTCCACGGAACTCTAACCTCTCCACCCTGCCTTTTAAAACCAAACCACTTGACCGAGGGAATTAAAAGTGCCTGTATTTGTCCATTGCTTTCATTTATCTCTAGATCGGTCTGCCCAAGGATGCCAAGTCTTTCTGCTTTTTTGACATCTACAATTTCCTTCCCGCTCAATTCACTTAGTCTCAATTTCATCTCTCCCCCTTTTGTCCTCTCTATATCCTAGTATAGGGAAGTTAAATATATACGTAGGAATATGAAGAAAATAGCAAAAAAGCCTGAGCAAAAATCTCAGGCTTTAAAAACTATATGTTTTTTGGAAGAACTCCGTCTGGACTAATCAAGGACACAGAATACTTGTCATTGAAGATTTTATTAGCCATAGCATCTACACCAGCTTTTGAAACGGCATCAATTTGTTCAACAATTTCATCAAGCGTGCGATGTCTTCCTAATAAAAGCTCATTCTTGCCATTTCGGCTCATACGACTATTGGTGCTTTCAAGGCTAAGCATTAAGCTTCCCTTTAGCTGCTCCTTGCTATTTCTCAGCTCCTTATCTGTAATACCTTCAGCCTTTAGCTTCGATAAGGTATCTTGAATCGTATCAAATAGTACGTCCAATTGCTTAGCACCTGTACCACCGTAAATCGTAACTACTCCTGAATCTTGAAACGAGGAATGATAAGAGTATACAGAGTATGCAAGTCCTCGCTGTTCACGAACCTCTTGGAACAATCTACTACTCATACTTCCACCTAAAATATTATTTAGAGTAATCAGGTTATAAATTTCCTCATCTCCAACCTGTAACCCTTCAAATCCAATACATAAATGAGCTTGCTCTGTTTCTTTCTTTCTTGAAAGTCGGTTTGTATGAAACTCTGGCTTTTCAAATTGATTGTTCGATTTTCCTGCCTCGTATGACCCGAACAACTTCTCCACTTCTTGAATAAATGCTTCAGAAATATTTCCTGCAACGGAAATAACCACATTTTCCGGAGTATATGTATCATGCATATATTGCTTTAACGTGTCTCCTGTAAAGGCTGCTAATGTATCCTCTGTTCCTAGTATCGGAAACCCAAGAGAATGGCTTTCATAAATCGCTTTACTTAATAGATCGTGAACAATGTCATCTGGTGTGTCATCATACATTTTAATTTCTTCATATACGACATTCTTTTCTTTATCTAATTCCTCAGCAACAAATGTTGAGTGAAAAAACATATCAGATAATACATCAAGAGCAAAGCTAGCATGGGTATCGAGAACCTTAGCGTAATAACAAGTATATTCCTTGGATGTAAAGGCGTTCACTTGTCCACCAATGCTATCAAAACTTTCGGCAATTTCTCTAGCAGTTCTTGTTTTTGTTCCTTTAAAAAACATATGCTCAAGAAAATGAGAAATTCCGTTATTTTCAGGTGTCTCATTTCGAGAGCCAGTTCCGATCCAAACTCCGATTGCAACGGAACGAACCGTAGGGATATTTTCTAAGACAATTCTAACCCCATTTTGGCATGTATATCTCTTTATCACGTGAACTCCTCCTGTTCTACAACGTACCGCTACGATGATTATACGTTTTCTGGTGTGACTATCCATTATTCTTGCTCATTTAATACCGATTTCTTCATGATTCTTTCTTCACTCAATAACTCAGACACCGTATTAATTTCATATTTTTCAAGCTTAATTCGTTTAATAAGCTCATCAAGAGCTTTTGCCGTTGAATCGGTTGGATGCATGAGAATCATAGCTCCTTTATGCACTTTCCCCATCACACGGTTGATAAGTTGCTCTGGTGTTGGCTTTTGCCAATCAATTGTATCAACACTCCACATGACTGTTCCAAGCTTATACTCTGATGCGATTTTCACTACTTCCTCACGGTAGCTTCCGCTTGGCGGAGCAAGCCAAACCACTTCCTCTCCCGTGGTAGCTTTTATCACTTCGTTTGTCTTTACAATTTCTTCTCGAATTTTAGCTGAAGAAATTTGCTTCATATCTGGATGAGTATATGAATGGTTACCAACTTCATGACCGGCCTCAACAATCATTTTTGCAAGCTCTGGATTTTCTTTTACCCATCTTCCTTCAAGAAAAAAACTTGCATGAACATTATTCTTTTTTAACGTTTCCAAAATTGGTCCAAGGTACTCATTTCCCCATGCAACATTTATAATAAACGAAACCATCGGCTTATCAGGGTGGCCTTTATAAATGGCGGTCGGGGGTAAATCCTTTAAATGAACTGCTGGTGATGTCTGTATGTATACGAGTTTGTCTGGGTCGAACTTCCCGTCCTTTTTCATCTTAGCATAACTAGCAGAAATGTCGACTTTTAAGCCATTATATCCAGGGATGGCCTTCCAAACAGGGTCAACCTTTGCATCTTGAGCTGGTTTTTCGTATTCTTTTGCCTTTTCTTCAATCTCCATAAACAGGGCATTATGTTGACCTGAAGCAGGAATATTTATCACCTTTAACCCATGGACATATTGATCCGTAAGTGGATTGTTAACTAACATAATAGAGAGCATAACAAATATAGAAATAGTAATTGTTTTCTTCATTCTTTCTCTCCTCCTTCACTTGTACATTATGTAAAGAAAGGACAAGGTAGAACATGCAAAGGACAATTCTTTCTATGTACCAAAAACTAATTAAATGTAAGCGATATCATTACGTTGTATAGAAAAAGCCAGGGGGAAGACCTGGCTTTTCATTGTCAATCTTTATTGTTGGGCCTGTTCTTTTTGTTCACGTTGTTCTTTAAGAACGACTTTACGTGACAAGTTTACACGACCTTGCTTGTCAATTTCCATAACTCGCACTAAGATTTCATCACCAATAGCAACCACATCTTCTACTTTACCTACTCTTTCTTCAGCAAGTTCAGAAATGTGAACTAATCCATCTTTTCCGCTAAATAGCTCTACAAATGCGCCGAATTTCTCAATTCGTTTTACTTTCCCTAAATACATTTGTCCAACTTCAACTTCACGAACGATGTCTTCAATGATTTTCTTAGCTTTTTGGTTCATTTCTTCATTAGTAGATGAAATGAACACTGTACCATCTTGCTCGATATCAATTTTTACGCCGGTTTCTTCAATAATCTTATTGATTTGCTTTCCACTTGGTCCAATAACATCACGAATCTTATCAGGATTGATATAGATTGTAATAATCTTTGGTGCGTATTTAGAAAGCTGCTCTTTCGGAGTTGAAATCGTAGCAAGCATGGAATCAAGAATTTGCATACGGCCTTTCTTTGCTTGCTGCAATGCTTCTTCAAGAATTTGTCTTGATAAGCCTTCGATTTTAATATCCATTTGTAATGCCGTTACACCTTTTGATGTACCAGCCACTTTAAAGTCCATATCACCTAAATGGTCTTCCATCCCTTGGATATCAGTAAGAATCGTGTAATGCTCACCAGATTTCACAAGACCCATCGCAATACCAGCAACAGGAGCTTTAATTGGAACACCAGCGTCCATCATTGCCAAAGTACTCGCACAAATACTTGCTTGGGAAGTAGAACCGTTTGATTCTAATACTTCTGATACAAGACGAATCGTGTATGGGAAATCCTTTTCAGAAGGAATAATTGGTTCTAGTGCACGCTCGCCTAACGCACCATGTCCAATTTCACGACGTCCAGGCCCACGCATAGGACCAGTTTCTCCAACAGAGAAATTCGGGAAGTTATAGTGATGCATGAAACGCTTTTCTTCTTCGATTCCTAGTCCATCTAGAATTTGCACATCTCCTAAAGCACCAAGCGTACAAATACTCAATGCTTGAGTTTGTCCACGCGTGAACAGACCAGAACCATGTGTACGAGGAAGCAGATCAACCTCTGATGATAGCGGACGAATCTCCTCCGGATTACGGCCATCAGGTCTAACTTTTTCTTCTGTAATTAAACGACGTACTTCGCCTTTAACCATCTTATCTAAAATTTGCTTTACTTGTTTTAGATCATCGTCTACTGCTTCTTCTTCCTCGTATTTTGCAATAACTGTATCCTTTACTGCACGGATTGCATCTTCACGGGCGTGCTTTTCTTGAACTTGAATAGCTTTTATCATGTCTGCTTCGCACATTTCACGAATTTCTGCCTCAAGTTCAGCATCTAGTTGATATAAGTTAACTTCTGTCTTTGCTTTTCCAATTTCAGTAGCAATTTCTTCTTGGAATGCGATTAATCTTTTGATTTCTTCATGTCCAAACATAATTGCTTCTAACATCGTTTCTTCTGGTACTTCTTCTGCACCAGCTTCAACCATGTTAATTGCATCTTTTGTTCCAGCAACAACTAAGTGCATATCACTCTTCTCAGTTTCTGCAACAGAAGAATTGATAATAAATTGACCATCGATGCGGCCAACTGTTACACCTGCAATCGGACCTTCAAAAGGAATATCTGAAACAGAAAGTGCCAGAGATGAACCAAACATAGCTGCCATTTCAGAGGAGCAGTCTTGATCCACACTCATGACCATACTAACTACTTGAACTTCATTACGGAATCCATCAGCAAACAATGGACGAATTGGTCTGTCAATTAATCGGCTAGCTAGTATTGCCTTTTCACTTGGACGTCCTTCACGTTTAATAAATCCACCAGGAATTTTCCCAACCGCGTATAGACGCTCCTCATAGTTTACTGTTAATGGAAAGAAATCGAGTTTCTTCGGTTCCTTCGATGCTGTAGCCGTACTAAGTACTGCTGTATCGCCATAGCGAACGAGCACAGCGCCGTTTGCTTGTTTAGCAAGCTGTCCAATTTCGACAGAAAGCTTACGACCAGCCCAATCTATTGAATAGATTTTCTTGTCTTGTCCCATTTTTTACCCCTCTCTACCAATTCTTTTTGGTATGTTAACGTGTATTTACATGTATATAAATTGTTCTATCCCTTAATGGAGAACAAATATAAGAATATAGGCGAATATTCTATAGCTGT
>WTKE01000043.1 GCA_011524525.1 Bacillus sp. (in: firmicutes)
TATTTTAGGAGCTCTATTTATCGGGGGGATTATCCCTGTTCTTACACTATTTATTTTAAGATTCATTCAGATGGATTTAAAAAATTCGATTGGGTTGGCAGCTACATATGGCTCTATAAGTATAGTGACCTACGGTGCTGCACTTACCTTTTTGGATAAAAATGGGACCTCATATGAAGGCTTTATGAATGCGATTGTTGTACTTATGGAAAGCCCGGCTATATTAGTGTCATTGCTTTTATATAAAATATTAGAGGCTAATAAGGGAACTGGAGCATTTTCTACCCGCACTCTTGGGTTCCTTCCTCCATCAGCAGGCTTGCTTAATAGAGAAGTGTTAAGAGAAAGTATTTTTGGAAAAAGTATTATCCTTTTAGTAGGAAGCTTATTCATTGGACTATTTCTTGGTGAACGTGCTGTTTCAACAGTCAAACCTCTTTTTATTGATTTATACGGCAGTATTTTAATCCTTTTTCTGTTAAATATGGGTTTAGTGGCAGGGAAACGGTTACCGGAAGTAAAAAAACATGGTTTAAAATTACTATTATTTGGATTGCTCACTCCGCTTCTATTCGGAACTTTGGGCATCTTTATAGGAAACTTCGTAGGGCTCTCTTTAGGAGGAACTACCTTAATGGGAGTTTTGGCAGGAAGTGCATCTTATATCGCAGCTCCAGCAGCTTTAAAAACTTCAGTTCCTGAAGCAAACCCGTCCATTTATCTTGGTTTATCTTTAGGAGTAACGTTCCCATTTAATCTCGTTCTTGGCATACCTGTTTATTATGAAATAGCCAAATGGATGCAATAGGGGGAAGTGTTTATGATAAAAAAGACTTTAATCATCACAGGTTTCAATGAGAAATTGCTACAATTCATTCCAAAAATTACACAAAGAGACACAGAAGAACTATTAATCTTCACTAGTTTAGGGGAAGTAATATCTCAACCGTATGGGTGTTTAGTTAGGGATATTATTCTAGCAATAAACACTGAAAACGTAGTAGAGATTTATGTGATAGGAGATGAAAATAAATCAGGCATTTCTGAGGAGGACCTTATACTTAGGTTGGAAAAATCAGGAGTTACTAAACAAGTAATCGAAACACTTGATTATATCCACTTTGGAGGAAATAGTACAATCAACTGGTTAAAAGGTCCACAGATTACTAAAGACAAAATAAAGAGCAATGTAGAATTAATAAAAAAGCATCCACTAATTCCAAGATCCATACCGGTGCATGGCTTTATTGTTAATACAGAGACAAACGAAATCGAAGCGGTTTCTTAAAGTAGAAGAGGAATTCCCTCTTCTTTTTTATGTTGAAGTCGAAATTTGTAGAAATATTTTGAGGATTACGAAATAAAACCTCCTCCATTCCTATACTCAAAACTAGTTTTTGACACTATAATAGTAATAATAGCACAGGTAAAACGGACTATAGGGGTGTATGGAATGTTAACAGAGGGGAGTCTTTCCTTACAATTAGTAGGATCGGTGCTAGCAGAAGATGTGTATGCAAAGAATAAATCGATTCCACTACTACGAAAAGGCACGGTATTAAACGAAAGACATATCTTTGTTTTACAAAGTCACTTGAGTCATAACAACTTACGCTTGGAGACGTGTTTCATTAACCAACCGTCTATTAGTGTTGAAAAACTAGAACAGAACTACAAGGAATCCCTTGGGCAGTTACAAACCATTTTTGAAGATTTGGAAGCAACTATAAATGGTAACGCTTCCAAACAACCGTTACATAAGCTAGAACATATGTATACACCGATGCTTAACACAATTGTAGCGGAGGATGAGCATTTCGAACTACTCAAACTCCTTAGGAAAGATGATGAGTTCACGTATGTTCATTCGTTAAATGTGGCTGTCGTCTCTTCAATAATTGGCAAGCTATTAGCTATGGATAAAGCAGAAATCCTCCTTCTTGGCGAAACAGGGATTTTACATGATATCGGAAAGTTAGCCATCCCACTTTCGGTGTTGAAAAAGAACGGAAAACTGGATCCAGAAGAATGGGAGCTGATCCGAAACCATACGGTTGAAGGGGTACAAATCTTGAAGAACATGGGTGAGACCCGCTCAAAGGTGATTATGGGAACGCTTATGCATCATGAAAGATTAGACGGTTCCGGGTATCCTTATGGAGTTCGAGAGGATGTCATCCCTTTTCATGCCCAAATCATCTCGGTTGCTGATACGTATGACGCTATTACAGCGGTCCGCCCGTATAAGGGAGAGCAGTCACCGATTGTTGCTGTCATGATTTTAATGGAGGAAACCGTAAAGGGAAAGTTCAATCCTACGATTACTGTTCCTTTCACCAAATACTTAATGGATCAGTTTATCGGGAAAAAGGTCGTGTTAAATACAGGGGAGCAAGGGACCATCATTACGGTTTACGAGGATATGCCGCATTGTCCACTTGTGTATTTGGGCGATAATCATTATGTGGATTTACGCTATGACGTCACACGTGCATTAAAGGATGTTGTTTCATATTAGCTATTGGGGGAATTTGATATGGACAGAATTCAGTACATGCAGGAGAGAAACAAGCTGGTCACCATTTTACTATGGATCTGCTTTGCTTTAGGCCTGGCTAGTAACTTTGCTGCAAACGTTAGTACAAAGGGGATTGTTACGTTTGCCATCGTCGGTTTTACACTCGTATCCATCATTACGACATTAACCGTAACCAAAAAGTTCACACTACATATTCATTACATTGTGGCTGTAGGAATCGCGATTCTTATATTCTTTATGGTCTCCAGTTCTCCAAAGCTATCAAGCTACTTAATGATTTATTTTGCTCTAGCGGTTGTCATGATTTATAACCAAGTGGGATCCATGGCCATTACGGGAGTGATCGGGTTAGCTCTGAGCAATTATTTCTTTTTCAAATTTAATGAGCAAATGTTTTACGGAGCGGACGTTTCGATCCTAATCTCACTGAATGTCATCAATATTGTGACACTAATGATGTTCCTCACGCAGGCACGACTCACTTCGAAGCTAACTCAAAAGATGGAAGATGACGGAGAACAGTTAAAGCAAGGAAAAGAACAGGTGGATGAACTGCTAGAAAAAGTAAAAGAATCGGTAGGTGTGTTACAGCACTTCAGTCATTCTTTTAAAAGAAATATTGATAAAACCAATCAAATTTCTGTCGAGTTGACTTCTGCTTTCTCAGAAATATCAAAAGGAATGGAAACACAAGCAAGCTCTGTGACCGGAATGAATGAGACGATGCAATTGTCAGGGAATATGATTCGTAGGGTCGTCACCTCTGCCCAAACGCTCCACCAAATCTCTTTGGAAACCGAGCACACGTCTCAAGTAGGCACAGAAAAGATACACACGCTTGAAACGGAAATGAAGGATGTATATGACTCGGTAGAAAATACAAGTCAATTGATGAAAGAGCTAAACAACCAAACCCAACAAATTGGGGCGATTGTTTTAAAAATTAGAGAAGTCACCAACCAAACCAATTTACTCGCTTTAAATGCAGCAATCGAAGCAGCGCGAGCGGGGGAGGCTGGTAAGGGATTTGCAGTGGTAGCTGGTGAAGTTCGTAAGCTCGCAGAAACCTCTCAAGCATCCACACATGAAATCGAAGCGATCCTAGACGGAATTCAAAGAAAAACGATGCAAGTAACGGGTCAAGTACAAGGCGGCCAGCTTGCGGTTGAAAAAGGGTTAGAAATGACCCAGCAAACAAGCCAAACCTTCCAGTCGATGCTCGCCTCTTCAAAACAAGGACTACAGCAAGCAGAAGAAGTGGAAAAGAGCCTTGTTCATTTCTCTAAAAACTCAGAAGTGGTTATTGACGAAATCTCCTCACTATCCAGTGTTTCCGAGCAGTCCAGTGCGGCAGTAGAAGAAGTACTAGCAAGCGTAGAAGAGCAATCCCACCAAATCACCCAAGTAGTCGAGAGTTTCAAAGAACTAGAAACGCTAACCGAACAGCTCGCCACACTCGTTGTCCGGAAATAATTCATAACTCGTCCATTTCGTACATATAGTGGTTATACAAAGACATCTCACACCTTTGTGGGGTGTTTTTTGTATAACTCTAGTAAAATATAGGGGTTATTTATCCTGGAGGGAGCCTTTGTCGCAGAGCGACACCAGCTCTCGGAAGGAGAAATAGCACCCTATACATACACGCAAGCTACTTCAGAGGAGGATTTTTCATGAAACGAAAATGGGTCGCCTTGCTAATGACGGGTTCATTGCTGACTGGTGCTGGAGGAACATACGGGTATTTGCATTATGCTGGTGCATTAGCGGCAGAGTCCAAGGTGGAGTTACATACCGGAAGTAGCGACGAGGGAACCCCTCAGACTATTAATCTAGAAGAATTGGACAAAGTCGAAAAAGCCTACGAATTAATTTTAAATAGTTATGTAGAAAGTGTGGACCAGGATAAACTGATCGAGGGTGCCATTCAAGGAATGCTTACCACACTTGAAGACCCGTACTCCGTGTACATGAATAAAGAAACAGCCAAGCAGTTTAGCAGTACACTTGAATCCTCGTTTGAAGGAATCGGGGCAGAGGTAGGCCTGGTCGATGGGAAAATTGTCATCGTGTCACCATTTAAAGATTCGCCAGCCGAAAAAGCAGGCTTGCGTCCCAATGACCAAATCCTCTCGGTGGATGGAGAAAGCTTGGACGGAGTGGACCTATATGAAGCAACACTAAAAATTCGCGGGGAAAAGGGAACAAAGGTGAAGCTAGAAATCGCTCGTAGTGGCTTAACCGAGCCTCTTGTTGTCAACGTTAAGCGCGATGAAATTCCGCAAATCACCGTGCATAGTGATGTGAAAAAGCAAAATGGGAAGGAAATTGGTTATCTTGAAATCACCTCTTTCTCAGAGGAAACGGCTACTGAGTTTAAAAAGGAATTAAAGACGCTTGAGGATCAAGGGATAGATGGATTACTGATTGATGTGCGTGGCAATCCAGGTGGACTGTTATCAAGTGTGGAGGAGATCTTAAAAGAATTCGTATCAAAGGAAAAGCCATTCGTTCAAATTGAGAAACGAAATGGCGAAAAGATGCGCTATTTTTCAAATCTAACAAAGGATAAAGACTACCCAGTTGCCGTGTTGATTAATAAAGGCAGTGCCTCTGCCTCTGAAATCCTTGCTGGTGCACTACAGGAAGCAGAAGGATTTCAGCTCATTGGAGAGACCACATTCGGAAAAGGAACTGTTCAGCAGGCGGTGCCGATGGGAGATGGCAGCAATATTAAGCTCACGCTGTTTAAGTGGTTAACACCAGATGGGAACTGGATTCACAAAAAGGGGATTGAACCTGATGTGAAGGTGGTTCAATCAGATCTGTATCACACGCATCCGCTTCAGATCACCGAAGCACTAGAGAAGGATATGAACAACGAGCAAATCAAAAACGCTCAGCAAATGCTGAAGGCACTTGGACTTGATCCGGGTCGAGAGGATGGTTATTTCAACGACCGTACCGAAACGTCAGTCATGGCCTTCCAACGTCAACATGAGTTAGAGATGACGGGGAAAATTGACAGCAAAACAGCCAGTGCTCTTGAGAGTGCGGTGATTGAAGAAATGAAGAAGGATATCAATGACACGCAGCTGCAGACGGGGCTTCGGTTGTTGGCGAAATAATTTGATGAGTGTCCCCTTGCCAGATAGGTGAGGGGGCATTTTCTATACATGCGTAGGCCCAATCCCCCCTAAAAACCCCATATCCACTATTATCCAAAATATTTCTAATATCGAATTCTCCTTTCATTTGGTAAAATAAAGATTAATAGGAAAGTTCGGAAATAGATTGATAAGGTTGGTGGCTAGTTTGGTTCTAGAGTGGCTATTAGAAATGGCTTGGGGATTCGCAAAACTATTAATACATCCAGTGTTTTACTTCACATTCCTACTCGCGGCATTTTTAGGAGTTTCTCGAGTAAAAAGGGAGCGAAGTCATTTTCACGTTCGCGCTGAAAATGCCTACTTTGAGCTTCGTCAATTACTACCGCTTGGACTATTGCTCGGATCCGTACTGTCGATTGTCATGATCGCCGCGGGAGTGGTCATTCCGCTAGCGGCCATCCTGTTTATCGCAGCAATTACCATTATCCTGAGCATTCGTGTACGCCTGCTATCATCGGTATACACGGTGGGCCTCACTTTCTTCGCCATCTTTTTCACAGCAGGCAAAGACTGGAGCATCCCGCTATTCCCAGAGCTCTTCAGCAGTCTAGAAGACAAGCTCTACCCGTCCATCACGGTTCTTCTCGCTCTACTAGTCATTGCAGAAGGCATTCTTATTTTGAAAAATGGAAAGAAGGGGACCTCGCCTAAGCTCATGACGAGCAAGCGCGGCCAACGAGTGGGCGTTCATGAACTCAAACGAGTATGGATGTTGCCGCTTCTTCTGTTGGTCCCTGGAGATGCCCTACAGCAGCTGCCGTTTGAATGGTGGCCGGTGTTTCATGTTGGTGGAGAAGGCTACGGGCTATTATTAGTTCCGTTTGCACTCGGGCACTATCAGCACATCCAAGGAGCGCTGCCAACTCAGGCAGTTACACATGTTGGAAAGCAAATCATGGCTCATGGTTTCGTGCTAACAGCCATTGCCATCGCTTCGTATTGGCTACCGATTTTATCATTAGCAGTCGTTGCAATCGGAATTCTTGGACGCGAAGTGATCTATTTTAGCCAAAAAATGAAGGAAGAAAGTGGCCCTTTCTATTTTTCCAAGCGCAATCAAGGAGTCATGATCCTAGGAGTGCTTCCACATTCTCCAGCACAAAAAATGCAGCTCTCCGTTGGGGAGATTGTTTCTAAGGTAAATGGAACTATCGTACATAACGAAGCAGAGGTCTATGAGGCGCTGCAACGGAACCGCGCTCACTGTAAGCTTGAGGTGTTAGACGTGAATGGACAGGTTCGCTTTGTCCAGCGAGCTCTCTACGAAGGTGATCATCATGAGTTGGGAATTCTTTTTGTTCAGGATGAGAAGAAGTGGGGAACGGAAGCGGTATAAGTTGTTCAGTAATAACTACTGATTGATTGCAGAGTTCACTATGTATGAAAAATAAACGGAAGAATTCCGCCTAAATTGGGAAATTCTCATATTTCCTTAAAGATAAGGGGAGTTTTTCCGTTTATTTTATCCAAATCATTGGATTTCGCCTGATTTAGAGCATGTAACCGGAATATCTCCGCTTAAATCCACTTTTTAACCTTCCCCTGTACACATTAGCAGGAAATTCTCCGCCTATTAATTCTCATACCTACATGAAACCGATACGGTAAAGGCCGAAAGTGAAAGTCGTTATTTGTCGAACAATAAAGAATTAAGTTACAACCTCTTTTTTAGTATAATAGTCCTATTATTGTTAAATAAGAGGGAGACGTTTATGAACAAGAGTCTAAAATTGAAAATGATCGTTATTTTCTCAAGCTTAATATTGATTTCAGGAGTGGTAACTAGCTTTATTTCTTTTCAAACGTCAAAAAATGTGATTACCAGTTCATTAGGGGACCAAGCGCTATCCATTTCTGAAAATGCTGTTAAAGTGATTGATTTGGATCAATATAAAGAAATCTCACTAGATTCTGGTGAAACAGATTACTATTATGAATTGAGAGAGCATCTAAACGACATACGAGAAACCAATGGGTTGGTCTATTTATATACGATGAGTAGGCAGGAAAAGGATGGCAAGTATGAATATATCTATATGGTCGATGGAATGTCACTTGATTCAGATGATGCCTCAGCAATGGGTGATGTCGAAGAGGGCGTTGATGATTACCCTTTGCTAGTACAGGCTTTTGAAACGGGCGAGTCGCAAGTTGGGGAATTGACTTATTCGGAAGAGTACGGTGCCTTAGTTTCAGCCTACATTCCTATCAAATCTGATGCTGGAGAAATAATCGGAATATTAGGAGCAGATTTAGATGCTAGTCTGGTGTATTCGTCACTACAGGCGAGCAAAATAAAGTTAATTTGGATGACAGTTGGAATTGTTTTATTGAGTATATTATTGATTTCGATAGCCACAGTGTCATTAGTCAATCCTTTGAAACATTTAGCCAAGAAGGTCGAGTTAGTTGGAAAAGGTGATTTAACGGTTACCATTGAATCCAAGAGGAAAGATGAAATTGGAAGTTTAACAGATTCATTTAATCACATGCTTCAAGAGTTAAAGAGGATGATTGCGGTAATCAATCAAAGCTCGGTAACAATGAGCGGAACAACGTCTCAATTGTTAGTAAGTGCGAACGAAACAAAAGGGGCAAGTAATGAGATATCGGTAATCATGGAGCAAATGGCCTCTCAGGTTGACACTCAATATAAGAGCTTAGATGATAGTGCAAAAATCATAGAAGAAGTGTCAGAAAGTATCAACGATATTGCCGTTAACTCATCCGTTGTTACTGAACTTTCTTCCAAGACACAGGGCGAAATTGAGGTTGGCAATCAAAAGGTGAATGGTTTAGTTGAGCAAATGAATACGATTAGTCGTTCTGTGAACGAATCATCTAGTTCCATCATGACATTACAAGCCCATTCAAAGGATATTGAGTCGATTGTAGAAATTATTCAAGGGATCGCATCACAAACGAATTTACTTGCATTAAATGCAGCGATTGAAGCAGCGCGCGCGGGAGAGGCAGGTAAAGGGTTTGCAGTGGTCGCAGATGAAGTGCGTAAACTAGCTGAGCAATCCGAGAGTTCAACCGTTAATATACGAACCATTATTGAGAAAATTAATAGTGATACGAATATAACAGCAGAAAATATGAAGATTGTTTTAGATGATGTAAAAGAGGGTACCCATTTGGTTGGGGAGACGGGAATGGTTTTTAAAAATATTCTAGGTGCCATACAGGAAGTAAACGTAAAAATCCAAGAAGTGACTGCAACGTCAGAAGAAATGTCAGCAGCCACGGAAGAAATCACAGCATCCGCGAAAGAGACAGCAAAAATCGCCGAACATGGATCAACAGAAGTAAGGAAAACCGTGGATATAACATTAGAACAAGAGCGCTTAGTGTTATATATGACGGAGTCTATCGAAGAACTTGTTACGATGTCAGCAACGATGAAGGAATTGACAGGAAAGTTTAAGTTATAAGAAGAGTATATTGTCTATTTCAAAGCCCTTTAAGATAATGTTCTTAAAGGGCTTTCTTTTGCAAAGAGGAGGTATCTATGAAAACAGTTTTACAAGCTTTTATGGCTTCAACCATTCTACATATCATATATTTATTAAGTACGATAGGAATAGGTTATATAAAAACCATGTACTATAAACCGGACATGCAAGGAGGGGGACACCTACTTCAAAATAAAGTAGCTTTTGGGATGGTGATATCCCCCTATGTTTATCTCTTTTCATTGCTAGGAGTTTGTATTATTTGCGCAAGTATTATCGCTTTATATAAGAAAATAAAAAGGAGAGAAGTATGAACTATATCAATAAACATTCCACTGTCATATTGTTTTCCGTAATTGCTGTGATGATCGTGAAAAATGTTCTACCTATTCCTCAACATTTAAAAGAAGTGTTAAGTATCGTCTCGTTGATATTAGTCCTATTGGTAGTAATTATTAAGAAAAGGTATAAAAGAACGTAAAGAAACGTGTCGAATATTTCCAAGGAAATTACGACTTATTTCCTCAAATAACTACAAGATGCTGGGAAACGTTACAAAATAATTGGGAGAGGTAAGTTAGATTACCTCTCCCAATGCTCACATCTAATGATAAATTATTACAAAATTAGCGGAAGCTGCCGCCCATCGATTGTTCAGCCATTTGCACAAGGCGCTTGGTGATTTCTCCACCTACAGAGCCGTTTGCACGTGCAGATGTTTCAGGTCCTAAATTTACACCAAATTCACTAGCAATTTCGTACTTCATTTGTTCAAGAGCTTGTTCTGCCCCAGGTACTAATAATTGATTAGAGTTATTTCCACGGTTGTTTCTGTCCATTTCAATCTCTCCTTTTCGTTGGTGTAGCTATATATTTTGCACCTTTTTAAAAAATATACATTCATATAAAAAATATTGTGAGAGAAAAAATAGTAACGGGTTCGGTTTTCAATGTGAGTTAAAATGAGTGCCGACTTGTTTGATCGGGTGGAAATAACATATACATATTTTGCAAAAAAATAAGCGGAGGTTTTCCGGTTAAACTGCAGAGTAGTGCTCTGTTCAGGGTATATAAGCGGAGATTTTCCGATTAAGCAAAGTAAAATCAACCATTTTTACGTTTTTTGAGCAAATAGCCGGAATCTCTCCGTCTATTTATGCCATTTTCGTTGCTATTAGATCATTAAGAGGAATTTCTCCGCTTAATTATCAAACCCTACTGAATGATGGACCTTGAGTTCGATCTTTTCTGATTGGGAAGGGAGCTTATATTTTAACAGGCACCAAAAATAGCTCAGTATAGTGAAATCGAGCCATGAATTGGGATTTGCAACGGGGAACAGAACCCGTTGCAAATCCCGAAAAAGACATTTTACGAAACGGATACCGAACTTTTGCTTTTATTCTTTTGAATAGCAGCAGTCGAAACGGCTTTGGCCACCATTTTTGCCACTCTCTCATCCAGTGCGCTCGGAATGACATGGTCCGCTTTTATATCTTTTTCTGAAACAGCCTCTGCAATCGCATAAGCAGCAGCTAATTTCATTTCTGTTGTAATATCCTTTGCTTTTGCATTCATAGCACCTCGGAAAATGCCAGGGAAGGCGAGTAAATTGTTTACTTGGTTTGGATAATCAGATCGACCTGTTCCCACTACAGCGGCACCTGCAGCAAGTGCTTCTTCAGGGTAAATCTCTGGAATCGGGTTTGCCATAGCAAACACGATCGGATCCTTCGCCATGGATTGGATGTGTTCTGGCTTCATCGCACCGGGTCCAGATACTCCAATAAACACATCTGCACCATGAATTGCGTCAGCTAAGATTCCGCGAACTCTTTTCAGATTGGTCACTTCCGCTATCTCTTTTTGGGCTGAATTCATCCATCTTTCCCCTTTGCAAACCACCCCTTCCAAGCTTACAAGGGTGATGTCTGTAAACCCTGCCTGCATGAGTAATTTTGCAATGGCAATTCCGGCTGCACCTGCACCGTTAATTACAATTTTTAGAGATCGATGTTGTTTATTAACTACTTTTACCGCATTAATTAACGCAGCAAGAACGACAATGGCTGTACCGTGTTGATCATCATGAAAAACGGGGATATCCAGTTCTTGCTTTAATCGTTCTTCAATCTCAAAGCAACGGGGAGCGGAGATATCTTCAAGATTCACTCCTCCAAAACTAGGAGACAGTGCCTTAATGATTCTAACGATTTCATCTACATTTTTCGTATCTAAGCAAAGTGGAAAAGCATCCACATTGGCAAACTTTTTAAATAGAAGAGCTTTTCCTTCCATGACAGGGAGGGCTGCCTTTGGTCCGATATCCCCCAAGCCTAAAACGGCTGTTCCATCCGTCACGATAGCAACCATATGTCCTCTAGCTGTTAACACATCGACTTGTTCAGGATTCTCTACAATCGCTTTACATACGTCTGCGACTCCAGGTGTATAGACAAGACTCAGTTGTTCCTCAGTCGTTACATCAATCTTGCTGACAATCTCAATTTTTCCTAAATGCTTTTTATGAAGCTTGATTGCTTCCTCTTTCAGATTGCTTTTTAACAATAGTATCTACCCCTTTGGTAATCGCTTTCAATATGTTTACATCGTAAAGAATAAGACCAAGGTTTGATAGATTTTGTAACTATACAACTTTATTAAATTAAAAAAAGTGGAAATGCACTTTTTAAAGAAGATACATGTCCACTTGGTTTAGTTTTTCAACTTGCAGAGTATATAAATATACCGGTCTACCAATTCCGTAGGTTAACGATTCCTTCAGCACTCCTAGCTGGGTTAAGAACTTTAAGTATTTCCTTACCGATACGCGTGAGATATATGTACTTTCGGAAATATCATCGGTAGAGAACGGGGTGGTTCCTTTTGTTTTCATCACATTGACTACAACTTGTAGAGTACTGCTTGTTAACCCCTTAGGAAGATCAATGATTGGCTCTTCGATTTGAGTTTGCTCTTTACTTAGTATTCGATCATCAAGATCTTCTTGTTTTAGTACGGCATGGCTCGCAAAGAACAGATATTTATTTTGAAACTTTAGCAGTGCTTGTTGAAAACGATCAAACTCAAAAGGTTTGATTAAATAATCAACCGCACCCAACCTAAGAGCCGACTGAACTTTATCCTTCTCTCCAGCAGCTGTAATGAGGATCACATCTATTTCTAGATGGTGTTCTCTTATATATTTTAGCAAAACTAATCCATTCTCACCGGGCATATATACATCTAGTAAAATCAGTTCAATGGATTCTTTTTGCAGAAATTCAATCGCATCCTTAACCGTATGGACCATTCCTGAGAGGCGAAATCCTTTCATATCTTGGAGATAACGTTTATTAATTTCAGCAACCATCGGGTCATCTTCAACAATTAGAACTTTAATCATGATTCCACCTCTTTGCTTGAATAAGGTATTTTTATATAAACATTGGTTCCTAACATCCATTTCGAGTCGATTTGGAGTTCGCCACCGAGAGCTTGGACGCTTTTTTTCACTAAATGTAGTCCGTAGCCTCGGTTGTCTCCTTTTGTGGAGTAGCCTTTTTCAAAGATTCGTTGCTGCGTTTCATCAAGTATTCCTGGTCCAGAGTCCATCACTTCCATATCAAGCCACTCACCATCATAGGAGAAACTCACTTCAAGCGTTTTTTCCTCACTATGGACCATTGCCTCGATCGCATTATCGATCACATTGCCAAGAATGGTAATCAGCTCATGTGTGGTTTTTTGATCGGCTGGTTCAGGAATGACGGTCCTAGTTTCGATTGTGAGATCGACGTTTTGTTCCCTAGCATAACTCAATTTTCCTAAAATAAATCCTCCGAGAGCAGGGTCCTTGAAATGTTCGGTGATGTTTCCGAATTCTTGATTTCTGTAGTTGACCAAGGTACGAATAAAGTCGGTTAGTTCTTTGTAGGTTTTTAACTCGATCATTCCTCGAATCACATGAAGGCGGTTCATAAATTCATGTGATTGGGCACGTAGAGCGTCTGCATAGGCTCTAACTCCTGTTAATTGTTCGGCGAGCTGATTAACTTCTGTTTTATCACGGAAGGTGGAAATGGCTCCAACCACTTGTCCATTGACCAACAGAGGGACACGATTCACGAGAATCGAGACACCGTTAATGTTCTGTTCTTCATCTAGTTCGGGCTCACCTGTCTGTAACACTCGATCCAATCCGGTCGAAGGCATATAGTCATGAATGTTCATTCCCACTGGATTGATGTCTAGGCCAGCTTTTTGAAAAATTTGAAGAGCCGACTTGTTAACGAGTGTAATCGTCGATTGATGGTCGACGGCAATAATTCCTTCATGGACGGACTGAAGCATCGTGCTTCTTTCCTCTGTGATCTTTGCTATCGCAAAGGGCTCAAGCCCAAGTAGTGTTCTTTTAATATATCTTGCTAGTAAAATAGCTCCGATTACACCGACAAGTAATCCAAAAAAAGTAACGATCAAGATGCTACGATGACTACGGCCGAGTGCAGTTTCTACACTTTTTAGCGATATACCCACTGCTACTACTCCGATTTGTACATTATTTTTATTGTAAATGGGCGTAAATGCACGCACTGATTCGCCTAATGTACCCTTTGAGATGGACACATACTCTTTTCCTTTAAGAGCCTGCTTTTCATCTCCTCCCACAAAGGGCTTCCCAATTTCATCAGGGTTTGGATGAGTTCTCCGAATTCCTTTCATATCCATCACCACAACGAATAGCATGTCTGTGGCAGTTTGTATATCATTTGTATAGTCTTGAACGGAGTTGGAGTACGTTCTATTTTCTAACGCATCTATGACTATATGAGATTTTGAAACGGTCCTCGCAACGATCCTTGCTTTTTCCTCTGAATTGGCTTGTATATTTTTGCTAACTGAATGGCTTATTAGAAGGTCAGTGATCATCAGTGAAATGAGAACGACCAGGCAGACAAGGAAGATGATCACCGTACTAAGTTTAAAACGAACTTGCCGTATACGCACTTTATAACCTCCGAACACAAGGACTGTTGTTATTTTTCCACTATAAATTGAAATCGCTTTAAAATAAAGAAATTGTTTTTGGAAGGTGTAAATAACCTCATTGCTACGTTACTTACATTAATTACAAAAAGGTTTTATAAGTTTTATTAACTATTCTTATTTTTCTCAAAATTGTAACATGTGGTTAACAAAGTGAATGAAATCGTTTTCAAAATAATTTTGTTTTAGGAGGAGACCACATGAGAATTAATTTTAAGAGTCTTACCACTCAAGTAATACTAGGTATTATCTTGGGGATCACCGTCGGGTTTGTGTTTCCAGAGATAGGGTCGCAGCTAAAGGTAATTGCTGATATATTTATTAAACTAGTAAAAATGGTCATCGCGCCAATTATTTTCCTAACGATTGTGATCGGAATTGCGGGAATGGGAGATTTAAAGAAGGTTGGCAAAATTGGTGGGAAAGCCCTACTTTATTTTGAAATTGTCTCAACGATTGCGTTAGCGATTGGAATTATTGTTGCGAATGTGATTAAAGCTGGTAAAGGAATTGATGCGAAGGCAGGAACGGGCGATATCACTCAATATACAATGGCGGCTGAAGAAACGAGTCACGGATTTATGGACTTTGTTGTTTCCATCATTCCTGATAGCTTTATCGGTGCGTTTGCGAATGGTGAATTGCTACCTGTTCTTTTATTGGCTTGTTTGTTTGGAATTTCTCTTGCTCATTTAGGAAAGAAAGGGAAACCAGTTATTGAGTTTTTTGAAAAAATTACAGAAGTGTTCTTCGGTATTGTTAATATCATCATGCGTGTTTCACCGTTCGCTGCGTTTGGAGCAATGGCATATACGATTGGTGAATTCGGAATTGGCTCACTTGTTTATCTTGGGAAGTTGATGGGATCTGTTTATATCACCATGGCTCTTTTTATTGTTCTTGTGCTTGGTGGAATTGCCAAAATGTTTGGTTTCAGCATCTTTAAGTTTATTGCTTATATTAAAGAAGAGATTCTTCTGGTCATTGGGACTTCCTCTTCTGAAGCGGCACTTCCTAAAATGATGGAAAAGCTTGAGAAGTATGGGTGCTCCAAACCAGTAGTAGGACTTGTTCTTCCAACGGGGTATTCCTTTAATTTAGATGGAACATCCATTTACCTATCGATGGCTGCATTATTCATTGCTCAGGCCTATGGGGTAGACCTAAGCATCTGGGAGCAGCTGACCCTTTTAGGGGTATTGATGCTCACGTCGAAAGGAGCTGCTGGTGTTACTGGTTCAGGCTTTGTCACGCTTGCCGCCACACTCGCCGTATTCCCTTCGATTCCAGTAGAAGGAATGGCTCTTATCCTTGGGGTAGACCGTTTCATGTCTGAAGCACGTGCCATCACCAATCTCATCGGAAACGGTGTCGCAACGGTTGTTGTTTCGAAGACGGAAGGGGAATTTAACCCTGTTCAAGAGGTTGAGGCTAATGTAGGTAAAAAAGAAATTAGTGCGTAAGTATTGTTTTCGGGAAAAGATGTATGGATTTTGTCATACATCTTTTCTTTATTTATTAACGTTCAACGAATTAAAGGACCAGGTTAAGCACCGCAGCTGATAAATAGAAGGAGAAATTCCGCCTAATTAGAAATTATTATGAAAAAAGGCTGAAATAAACGGAGAAATTCCATTACCATTGCAAAAATATCCACAAGGATACAACGAATTAACTTTGTTTG
>WTKE01000074.1:0-13571 GCA_011524525.1 Bacillus sp. (in: firmicutes)
GGAAAACCAACAATTTTCTCTTGTATTAAAGGCGAATTCAGTGATAAGATGAATACGTCTTTGCCTGATACTGTCAATCGCTTGCTTACGCAGTTTAAGGCAGAAGAGATCGAATCATTAGACGAAAATAATTTTGTATCAACATCGGCGTATTCGCCTATGTTGTCAGAAGGTTTAACAAGCAAACAGAAAGAAATGAATCTACAACTAGGACTTAGAACGCAAGGATTGGGCGCAAAGACTACCCTAGTAGTTGGCACACCAATCATTACGATTGAATATTAATATAGAGAAAATGGACGCGGAGGGGAATACACTTGGAAAAAATCATCGTCCGCGGCGGAAGAAGGCTTAGTGGCTCAGTGAAAGTAGAAGGCGCTAAAAATGCAGTTTTGCCTGTGATCGCCGCAACATTATTAGCAAGTGATGGAAAATGCGTAATTAAAGATGTGCCGACGCTCTCCGATGTATATACAATCAATGAAGTGTTACGCTTTTTGAATGCCAATGTTGGATTCAAAGATAACACGGTTACGGTTGATGCATCTGGAGTTTTAAGAGAAGAAGCACCATTTGAATATGTTAGAAAGATGAGAGCATCTGTACTAGTAATGGGTTCATTGCTAGCTCGAAATGGCCGTGCACGAGTTGCATTGCCGGGTGGCTGTGCAATTGGTTCACGTCCAATTGATCAGCATTTAAAAGGCTTTGAAGCTATGGGTGCTAAGGTAAAAGTTGGAAACGGATTTATTGAAGCCGAAGCTCCAGAAGGTCGCTTACATGGCGCAAAAATCTATTTAGACTTCCCAAGTGTCGGTGCGACTGAAAATATTATGATGGCCGCGACTCTTGCCAATGGTACAACAGTGATGGAAAACTGTGCGAAAGAGCCAGAAATTGTGGACTTAGCCAATTTCCTTAACAAAATGGGTGCCAAAGTAAGAGGAGCAGGTACAGGTACGATTCGCATTGAAGGTGTAGATGTTCTATTCGGTTGCGAGCATCATATTATTCCTGATCGTATTGAGGCTGGAACATTTATGGTTGCTTCCGCTATTACTGGTGGAAATGTGCTAGTAAGAGGAGCCGTTCCAGAACATTTAACCTCACTTATTGCGAAAATGGAAGAAATGGGCGTTATTATTGAAGAAGAGGCTGACGGTCTACGTGTCATTGGACCAGAAAACCTTAAAGCCGTTGATATTAAAACGATGCCACATCCAGGATTCCCAACAGATATGCAATCACAAATGATGGCATTACTTCTTCACGCAAAAGGAACAAGTATGATTACAGAAACGGTATTCGAAAACCGCTTTATGCACGTGGAAGAATTCCGTCGTATGAATGCTGATATTAAAATTGAAGGTCGTTCAGTGATTATGAATGGACCATCTAACCTGCAAGGAGCAGAGGTTGCTGCCACAGATTTACGTGCGGCTGCTGCGCTAATTTTAACAGGATTAGTTGCTGACGGCATCACTCGTGTAACAGAGCTTAAGCATTTGGATCGTGGGTATGTTGACTTCCATCATAAGCTTGCAGCAATTGGTGCAGATATCGAACGTGTGACAGAAGTCGTTGAAACGATTGAAGAAACATACGTTAGCGATATGAATGCTTAAATAAATATATATTCGAAAATGTAAACCGTAGAAGTATTCCATACTCTGCGGTTTTTTACATTTGTATTACATAAAAGGATGACCACCTAGAATATTGTGATGCTAGGTTGATGTTTTTATTCATTAAAGTTGAATTCGAAAAGATTATTGTTAAAATCTTAAAGCCGATTTTAACGTGGAAATAGCTATTTGCGCTGAAAAATCCAGTTTGTAGGCTCTTTTCTAAAGTAAAGAGCCTTTATGAAAAAAGAAAAAGTCATATTTGCTTGTCCAAGTCCATATGTATGAATGGAGACGGGACTACATATTCCCTTGTTACCTAATGCGTACTGGAGGCACAAGCACAATGAAACTAAAACCATTTGTAATCGTATCCGCCATTCTATTCGTCGTCACACTCATGATTCCTACACTCGTCGTGCTCCCTTTTTCAGAGGGTAAAGTAAGTGGTAAACTGGGAGAGGAAACCGCCAAAGAGACGGTAGCTGAAGCACCACCAGCGGGTCCGGCCGTAGAGGTTGCTGTCTATCGTACAGCTTCAGAATCGGTTGAGACACTTGAACTGGATAACTATGTAACGGGTGTTGTAGCATCAGAAATGCCAGCCACCTTTGAACTTGAAGCATTAAAGGCACAAGCTCTTACAGCCAGAACCTATATCGTAAGACAAATGATCAGTTCGGAAAAGCTGGAGGTACCGGACGGGGCGCTCGTAACGGACACGGTTCAGCATCAGGTATATAAGAATGAAGAAGAGCTTCGAAAGATTTGGGGCAAGGACTACGCTTGGAAAATAGAGAAGATCCGTAAAGCCGTACAAGAAACGAGCGGACAGATTTTAACCTACGAAGGAAGCCCGATCGATGCGACGTTCTTTTCAACAAGTAACGGGTACACAGAAAATGCCGAATCGGTTTGGCAAGGTGCCCTTCCTTATTTAAAAAGCGTTGAAAGCCCTTGGGATGTAAACTCGAAAGAATTTAACGGACAAAAGGTGGTTTCCGTTTCCGACTTTGAGCGATTGTTAGGCGTGAAGGTGGGTTCAGGTGATACGATCGGAAAAGTGGTCGAGCGTACATCTAGTAATCGTGTGAGCAAAGTCGACTTTAATGGGACCGTGCTCACCGGGCAAGATATTCGTACGAAGCTGGAGTTAAAATCAACTGACTTTTCGTGGGAGCGAAAAGGCGACCAAATCGTGATTAATACAAAGGGATACGGCCACGGCGTTGGTATGAGCCAATACGGGGCGAATGGAATGGCGCAAGAAGGGAAGAACTACGTAGATATCGCAAAGTACTACTATCAAGGAGTAGAAGTCGTATCATCCAACGATCTGCTCACGAAGATTACTGCCCAGAAATAAGCTAGAGCTATTGCTCTAGCTTATTTCTTTTTCAAAAAATAAAATCGGTTGACACAATAATAAGCTACGGTGACACCAATGACGTCTTTCACAAGGTCAATCCATGTGGCGGAGCGGTAGGGAACGAAGGACTGGTGGATTTCGTCTAGTGCCCCGTACAGGCAGGCAATGATCGCAAAGAGTAGGCTTGTCTTTTTAGTAAGCTGACCATTTCCATATAGGGCAAGGGCGAATAAAAGATACAGAATACCGAATTCGACCAGGTGTAATGATTCTTTAATGATGCGGTCGAGAGACAAATCGGGTAGGGCGACGAATTCGTCCGCCGGAAAGCTGGATAGTGTCCAAATAAGCGCCATATATGCAAGGGGAAGGGCCCAAAGAGTTTTTTTCATAAAACATTCTCCTATCATGAATAATTGTAAAAGCTTTGTCGAAAAATAAGTCTAAAAAATTTTTTTATCACAAGGTATATATTTCTCTCACATTGTTCAAACTGATTGCTGAGGTGATGATAAATGAGAGAGGAAGAAAAGAAACGATCTTCTCAAGATTCAAATGTTAAGCGCTTTTTAAAGAAAAGATGGGCATTCCCAGCAATTTATCTAGGAAGCGCAGCGATCATTTTAACCGCGGTTTTATGGTATCAAAACGGTGCAACAGACTCAGACAAGTTTGGGTACAACAACGAGGCTACTGACGTTACAGACAAGAAGTTCAATGAGCCAGCTGTTGAAGTATCACGTACAATGGAAAACTTTGTAATGCCGGTAACAGATCCAAACAAGGTCGAAATTCAAAAGCAATTCTATGATAATAACGGCTCAACAGAACAGCAAGAAGCAGCCCTAGTATTCTACGACAATTCATACCATCCAAATACAGGTATTGATGTTGTTCAAAAAGATGGGGAAGCATTCGATGTGGTTGCAGCTCTTAGCGGAACAGTTACGAAAGTGGTTGATAACGATTCCCTACTTGGAAATGTGATTGAAATTGAGCATGACAAAGGAATTGTAACACAATATCAATCAGTTAGTGACATTAAAGTAAAAGTGGGCGACGAAATAAAGCAAGGTAAGTCAATTGCAACAGCAGGTGAAAGCCTTGTTAATGAAGAAGCTGGCGTTCACGTTCACTTTGAAATTCGCAAAGATGGAGTAGCTCTAAATCCAATTGACTACTTCCAAAAGCCTTTAAGTGCACTGAAAGATGTTAATGTGTCTGATATGGAAAACAGCGGAAAAGATGATCCAAGTGCAGTAGAAGAAGAAGAGGAAGCAACGGATGATGCAGCAGAAAAGAAAGCTGCTGAAGAAGAAGATGCGGACAAGTCTACTGAAGAAGAAGGAACAGATTCTGGTAAAGAAGAAACTCCTGGAACTGAACAAGGAACTGACAGCACAGATAATTCTGATGCATAAGATATGAAATGAAAACCCGCCCTAGTGCGGGTTTTTTTATTGTTGAGGAGGAACTTGTTATTAAGTGTCCACCTAAGGCGGACAAAAACCAAAATTTGTCCACGGGCGGTGACAGACACCCTATTTTTGTGATTTCTTATTATTGGAAAAATTCAAAATCTATCGTATAATATTTCGAAAGACGAAGTTTAATAGGGGGAGTTTCATTTGTCATACCTTACATATCCGTATCGATCACAGCGAATGGCTACCATTGCTAGAAATGGTATGGTCGCCACATCTCAGCCACTAGCTGCACAGGCAGGGCTTGATATGTTAAAAAAGGGCGGGAATGCCGTGGATGCGGCGATTGCGACAGCAGCGTGCTTAACCGTCGTTGAACCAACGTCGAATGGCATTGGTGGTGATGCCTTTGCGCTTGTTTGGATCAAAGATAAGTTGTACGGCTTAAATGGGAGCGGACCTTCCCCGCAAGAAATTTCCATCCAAAAGGTGAAAGAGCTCGGACATGAAAAAATGCCATCTCATGGCTGGATTCCCGTTACGGTACCTGGTGCTCCCTCCGCGTGGGCAGAGCTCTCCAAGCGCTTCGGACGTTTGCCATTAACGGAAGTATTGCAGCCAGCGATTACTTACGCACGTGATGGTTACCCGATTTCCCCAACGCTTGGAAAGTATTGGGCTAGTGCTTATAAAATTTATCAGAAACGCTTTGGTGATGACATTGCATATAAAGAATGGTTCCGCGTGTTTGCCCCAGATGGAAAACCGCCGCAAATCGGTGAAATGTGGAAATCTGAGGATCATGCAAATACCCTTCAAGAAATTGCAGAAACCAATGCAGAAAGCTTTTACCGAGGCCGATTAGCAGATGAAATTGACGCTGCTTCCAAGGCGCATGGAGGATTTTTACGAAAAGGAGATTTAGCAGCCTACCAAGCCGAGTGGGTGGATCCGATTAGTGTAAACTACCGCGGTTATGATGTGTGGGAAATTCCGCCGAACGGTCAGGGCTTGGTTGCGCTGATGGCACTCAATATATTAAAAGGCTACGAGTTTTCGCATCGTGAAGACTTAAATGGATTGCATCTGCAATTAGAAGCCATTAAGAGGGCATTTACGGATGGGAAAACGTATATTACGGATCCAAGCACGATGAAGGCAAGTGTTTCAGATCTGCTTTCGGAGGAATTTGCCCAGCAGGCTCGTGAAAAAATTACAATCGAGGCCCAAATCCCAGAACCTGGAACACTTCCAAAAGGTGGAACGGTGTATTTGGCAACTGCGGATGGAGAAGGAAATATGGTTTCTTTTATCCAAAGCAATTATATGGGCTTTGGCTCTGGGATTGTTGTTCCAAACACAGGAATTGGACTGCAAAATCGTGGCCACGACTTCTCATTGAATGAGGAAGACGAAAATGCGCTTGCTCCTGGGAAAAAGACGTATCACACGATCATTCCTGGTTTTATGACGAAGGGGAAAGAGGCTGTCGGACCGTTTGGTGTGATGGGTGGTTATATGCAGCCACAAGGGCATGTGCAGGTAGCAATGAATATGATTGATTTTGACTTAAACCCACAAGCGGCACTGGATGCCCCTAGATGGCAATGGATATCAGGAAAGAAGATCGAAGTAGAGCATGATTTCCCGAATCATCTGGTTCAGGGGCTAGTGAGAAAAGGACATGAGATGGTCGTTGCTCATGATTCTGGCGGATTTGGCCGTGGTCAGGTGATTGTTCGTAATCCAGAGACAGGCGTGCTTACGGGAGGTACGGAGAAGCGTACGGATGGTAGCATTGCTAGTTATTAAGGGGAGACACATCTATGAAAAAGCTATTGTTAACAGGGTTTGAACCTTTTCTGAACCATCCGATCAATCCAACCGAGGAGATCGTATTGAGACTGGATGGAGCACAAATTGGTGATTACGAGGTGAAGGGAATTCTTTTGCCAGTAGATTTTGAAAAAGCACCAGTGGCTATATTGGAAGCGGTTCGTGAGGTTGCCCCTGATGCGGTCCTGTCGCTCGGTCTTGCTGCGGGACGGACGGAAATAACACCTGAGCGGATTGCTATTAATTGTCGCGACGGAGCAGCGGATAATAGCGGGAGAGCTTTGGTAGATTCTAAAATCGCTGAAGAGGGAGCGGATGGCTATTTTTCTACACTTCCTATTCGAATGCTAGTGGATACACTTAATGAAAAAGGCTATCCTGCAAGCATCTCTAACAGTGCGGGTACATATTTGTGCAACAATGTAATGTATACCGTTTTGCATGAGTTAAAGGGGAAGAAAGTAAGCATTCCCGCTGGCTTTGTACATGTTCCAGCCTCCCACGAACTTGTGATTGATGAGAAAAAAGCGATGCCAAGCTGGTCCTCTAGAGACTTGCTTGAAGCCGTTAAAATAATGATAAAGACACTGAGCATGTGAGGTTTCACATGCTTTTTCTATGTTACCATTCTGCCTGGGTTTTCTAATTTCAAGATAGTGTTAACTAATCTAATAAACTTCTTGAAATAAAAAGTTTTCGACGGATATCTTATTAGGAAAGTATTGGTAATACTGTATTTTTAAGGTTAATCTTCAGAATTCGACAAGCCCTAAGAGAATTTACTTGCTAGTCTTACTTGACCAAGAGACAGTTTATGTAGATAATAAATATTGAATTTTACTAAGATTTCAGAAAAGTAAAAATTGTTAACGCTTTCATATAAAAGGAGGCAAGAAATGATCTTTTTTGGCTTACTTCTCATTTCAGTCGTTTGCTTGTTTTTTGCACTTAAAAAGAAAAGACCCTTCTTCTTAATCATTCCATTCCTATCCATTTTTGTTTACTTCATCGTACAAATCATCCTAGTTCCCATGCCATTCATTGATACCATCAAATTTATCTTCAGTTTAAGCTAATTCTGTTAATGACTTTTTCTTGCATAACTGGTGAGGAAAAGTTCATATACATTTTTCGAATAGAAAGGAGGGTTGTTTTTTAGAAACACCTAGAACCGCACAAGAACATCATTTTTCATGGGGGTGTAAGTGTGAAGAAAATTGATAAAGAAGTAGCCGATCGTTATTTCCGCGAAAGAACCCGCAATATTATTATTTATTTTATCGTCTGGTTTCTCGTTTCTTTTGGGGTGGTCTTTTTTGCTGAGCCACTTAGTCAGTATTCCATTAATGGATTTCCACTCCATTATTTCATGGGAGCTCAAGGGGCAGTGATCACGTTTATCATTTTACTTTTTGTAAATGCGAAGTTGAGTGACAATGTAGACAAAAAATACGGAATTGATGAAAGCAAAAATGAACAAATCAGTTCTGGAAAAGTGTTCGAGCATTAAAGGGGAATGCTCGGGTCTCAAATAGAAAAGGGGAAATCAATCAATAGGGGTGAATACATTTGGATACACAATTCTTGGTCTCATTAACGATCATTTTAGCGACGTTTGCTCTCTATATCGGGATTGCCATTTATAATAAGGCAAAAGCAACATCCGATTTCTATGTAGCCGGACGCGGTGTACCGCCTATTTTTAATGGAATGGCCATCGGGGCGGACTGGATGAGTGCGGCTTCATTCATTGGTATGGCAGGTACGATCATGCTACTTGGATACGACGGCCTTGCTTATATCATGGGCTGGACGGGTGGATATTTATTGCTGACGTTCTTGCTAGCTCCTCAGCTTCGTAAGTACGGTCGCTACACGGTTCCTGAATTTATCGGTGATCGATTTGACAGCCATACGGCTCGTGTCATTGCCGCAGTCATTACGATTATTATTTCTTTTACGTACTCAATCGGTCAGCTGTCAGGTTCTGGGGTAGTTATCGGACGACTGTTCGAAATCGATGCGAAGCTTGGAACGATGATTGGGGTGGTGTTAATTGCCTTCTATGCAGCGTTCGGAGGAATGAAGGGGATTACATGGACGCAGGTAGCTCAGTATATTATTTTGATTATTGCCTACTTGATTCCCGTCATTTTTATGAGCTTACAAATTACAGGCAACCCAATGCCATGGCTATCTTATGGGGAGCTTGTTGGAAAAATGGGTGAACTCGATCGGGAGCTTGGCATTTCAGAATACTTTGCACCATTTACAAACGGAACGAAGTGGCAGTTCCTGGCTCTAATGTTTACGCTTATGGCTGGAACAGCTGGACTTCCACACGTCATCGTTCGTTTCTATACGGTATCCACGATGAAAGCGGCTCGTTGGTCTGGAGCTTGGGCCCTGCTTTTCATTGGATTATTGTACTTATCGGCACCGGCTTATGCGGCGTTTTCCCGTTTTATTTTAATGACAAAAGTAGCCGGTAGTAAAATTTCTGAGCTTCCGGCATGGACAAAAACATGGGTGGATACTGGGAAGCTTCAAGTAGCGGACGGTAATGGTGATGGTATTCTTCAGTGGAGCGAGCTAGTCATTTCTAACGATATCGTCGTAATGGCGACGCCTGAAATTGCGAATCTTGGTGTATTCGTTATCGGTTTGGTCGCTGCTGGTGCGATGGCCGCGGCTTTATCAACGGCAGGAGGATTGATGATTGCGATCTCTTCTTCCTTTGCACATGATATTTATTACCGTGTGTTGAAGCCAAATTCAACAGAGAAGAAACGTCTTTCTGTTGCACGCTGGTCGATCGTTATAGCGACTTTATTTGCAGGGCTGATCGCTCTTAACCCACCGGGAGCCATTACACAGATTGTGGCTTGGGCGTTTGCGCTTGCAACAGGAACGTTCTTCCCAGCACTTGTTCTTGGTGTTTGGTGGAAACGCTCGAACACAAAGGGTGTCATTGCGGGTCTATTAGTCGGATTGGGCGTGACCTTAACGTATATTTTTGCCGCGAAATACGGTGGATTTACGATTTTAGGCATTATTGATACAGGAGCGGGAGTGTTTGGTGCGGCAGCGGCGTTCTTAACGAATATTATCGTTTCTCTATCAACGGAAGCTCCATCTCAGAAAATCCAGGAGGAAGTTATTGACTTACGCTATCCAGAGCAGATGGTGTATAAGAATGGCGAGGTTTGGATGAATGATGGAACCAAACAACTATAAAGAAACCATTTTAGAGGCTGTACGGTTTCACCCCTTTTTTCAAGGGGTGGATGTCCGTACGGCCCTTTCCCTTATCGAGCTTTGCGAGCTTCGAATGTATGAAAAGCAGGAAACGATGCTGAAAAAAGAGGCTCCACGCGACGGCTTGCTCCTCATCCTATCGGGGATTGCGGAAGTGTATATAAAAAATGAGCACGGGACACAGGAGGAAGTACTTGAAGTGGTTCAAAAGGGGGAGTTGATTGGTTTTTCAAGCTTGGCTGATTTCCTAGGTGTTTCCAAACCAGGCAAAGAGGCAGCCACTCAAGTGGAGGTACGTGCGGTCGAACCGTGCAAAGCCCTTAATATCCCTTTTACTGTCATTGCCAAGCGATGGGATGACCTTAATGTTCATGATTATTTATTAGCTCAGGTGAGTGTGCGGCTTAAGGATATTTATGCCTCGTTAGCGGAGCAGGTTCAGCTTGCACGTGATTTTGGGGAAAGAGATAGGTTCATGCTGCGCGTGCAAGATTTGATGACGGAACAAGTGGTCAGTGTTTCTCCCTCAACAACGGTTCAAGAAGCAGCCCTCTTGATGCATAAAGAGCGCACGAGCTCTGTGCTTGTAACGGAACATGGGAGGCTTAAAGGAATTATCACGGAACGAGATATGGTCGAGCGGGTGATTGCGGCAGGACGATCTTTGGATTGTGTTGCAGGTGATGTCATGACACCCGATCCGGTTACCATCTCACGTTTCTCCTATTATTATGATGCGTTATCTTTAACGCTGTTAAAAGGAATCAAGCATTTGCCGGTCATAGAAGGTGAAAAACTGCTCGGCGTGGTTACGTTATCTGATTTATTACGGAAAAAGAACGAAAATGTGATGAAGACGATTCAAAAGATCGAGCAATGTACACTAGAGACGATTGTTTCTGTGAAAAAGGCGATTTATGACATACTTGAAACGCTTATTAAAGACAAGATTCCTATGTTAAAAACGTTAGAGATTGTGACTGGGTTATACGATCGACTAGTAAAGAGAGCGGTGGAGCTTGCAGTCGATAAGCTAGGGGAAGAGGTTCCCTGTCACTATGCTTTCTATCAAATGGGAAGTGCGGGCCGTGGGGAGCAGTTTTTGCTCACGGATCAGGATCATTTTCTTGTTTATGAGCAAGAAGAGTACAAGGAGTATTTTTCAAGATTAGGGGTGGAGATTACCCACATGCTTGAAAAAGCAGGTTATGCCCGTTGTCTTGGGTTGATGATGTGTAGTGAGGGAAGCTGGCGTGGGACCATTGAAGTGTGGAAAGAAAGAGTGAGAGGGTGGATGCTGCAAGCCACCAATGATCATCTACTACTAGCGCAAAACTTCTTTTCTTACCGCTTTTTAACAGGATCTTATACGTTGCATGAGAGGTTTGAAGAGGGAATACGAGAGTTGTTACAGCGATCCAAAATCTTTCTGTTTCGACTCTCTCAAGTGGAAAGAGAGCATGTGATTCCGACTTTGGATCAGCCGATACGTTCCTTATTTAAGCTTGAGCGTAAGCAATTGGATATGAAAAAGGAAGTGTTATTTCCTTATCATCATAGCTTGCAAATTCTCACTCGTTTACATGGGGGAATGTCTGGGACGTCCGTTGACAAGATTTCTCTTTTAAAAGAGAAAGGAGTGCTTTCCGACGTGTTTGCCAGTGATTTAAAGCAGGCAGCGGAAGAGGTTCTCCGGCTGTATGTGACTCAGCGTTGGCAGTATGGGCAGCAAGGAAGATCACATATCGAGTTTGCTAGACTATCAACTCGTGAAAAAGAAGAGCTGATTCTCAGTTTAAAATCATTAAAAGAGTTGCAAGGTTTAGTGTTTGCTAATTTTTCTGTATAGAAGGAGGAAAGAGATGTTTTTTTTACGAAAATCAATCACCTGCCCGCTTCTATATCAGGAAATACCGTTATCCACCCCATTAGATGAGCTGAAATTTGTCGTATTTGACACGGAAACGACAGGGTTCGAAATAGCGGCATCGGACAGATTGATAGAAATTGGGGCCGTTTTAGTAGAGGGTTTTAAGGTTGATGAGGCTTCTAGCTTTCAAACCTATGTGAATCCATCTCGACAAATTTCTCGGGAAATAACGGAGTTGACGTCGATTTCAAATGAGCAAGTGGCTGATGCACCCAATGCTTTTGAGGCGATTTCTGAGTTCTTTTCTTATGTGAGAGAGCAGGAGACTGTGAGCCTAGTTGGGCATTATGTGAGCTTTGATGCACTGGTGTTGAAACATGAGTTGAAACGGGAAAAGCTAGGGCTAAAGGGGACTTTTACAATCGATACACTTGATCTGATCGGGTATCTTGCTCCGTCCTATGATATGCGCGACCTCGAGCGGTACGCGCGTGCGTTTGGCACAAGAATTTATGAGCGGCATAATGCAGTAGGTGATGCGAAGACAACGGCGTATTTATTTGTGGAGCTCATCCAGCAATTTAGCGACCGCGGCTATCGTACTTGGGGGGAGCTTGTGAAGGCAACAGAGAGTCAAGCTCGGTTCTTACAGCTGTAAGAGCATGGGGAAAACCCCATGCTCTTTATGCTATTCCGGTTGTATGGATACCAACGCACCATTTTTATAAGAAAGAATGTACTCTTTGCCTGAAAGCTTTTGATAGGCCTCTGCCGTTCCGTAAGACACTTTTAAGGGAATTGTTCCAGTCGCTGTTTGGAACTCGACAGTAAACTTGTCAATGGCACCAACCACTTTGGCTCTTGTGGTAACGGGTGTATCGGTAATCAGTAATTTTTGTCCGATTAAGATCATTTCTGTTTTTAGTCCATTTTGTCCTTTTAACACATCAATGGACGTACTAAAGCGCTTTGCTAACCCATAGATCGTATCACCAGGGGCAACGGTATAAAACTTGGCAAGCTGCTTTGCTTTTGTTGAAATTTCCTTTTCCTTAGATGGAATGAGTAAATTTTGTCCGATTTTAATTGTATCGGATGATAGTCTGTTTGCTTTTTTTAGTTCTGAAATTGTTGTTCCATATTTGACAGAAATTCGATATAACGTATCTCCGGAAACCACTTTGTGTGATTGAACAGAAATTTCCTCGTAGTCCTCTTCTTCCCCAAGGTGAGTGGGAACCTCAAGCTTTTGTCCGATATAAATCTTGTCGGAAGCAAGCTTATTTTCCTTCATCAACTCGTTTACGCTTACATTGTATTGTTTCGCAATGCGTGTAAGGGTATCGCCCTTTTGAACGGTGTAGAAGCCTGCTTCTGTTTCTGCTTTTGCTGACTTCATACCAGACCCAAATAAGGATGAAGCTGTAATCGCTGCCATCATGGTCACACCAGCAAGTTTACGACGGTTTGCCTTTGCAGCAGCTTTTCTTTCGGTTTGAATCCTTGCTTTTCTTGAATAGTCCATAATATCTCCCTAAAATGTAGTATTAAAACCATATTTATGTATAAATTCATCTCATTCTACGTAATATGTCCCTGGGTAGACAATAGGGATAACCTATCTAAAATTTCGACAGAGTTCCTCAAACCTTTCGCCTATTTTTCAACAAAACGTGAGGATTTTTGCCATAATACGACCTACACTTTTGGGTGGGATTTCCAGAATTTACGGCAGTAGGGAAAAAATAACCGGTAAATGATAGGTAGCTTGTCCTTTATATCGAATGGTTCTTTTTACTCGTTTTTGACGATTTTGTAACATTTATTACAAAAAAATGTGAGAGGATAGGTTATTTTTTTGTCCGACTTTTCAAAAAATTTTTAATAAGCCTTGTCCCTATTGAGTTTTTCGTGCATATATTCTCAACCAAGCTAATAAACTGTTACAAACCTACAAAGAGAGTGTATGAGGTGAGGAGTCGTTTGCAAATGCGCGAGATTTAGTTCCATACATGTTTATTCCTTGTAACGTTTAGAAAGTGTGACACTTTCTGCCGCACACAATGCTCAGAAGAAATTGTTTTTTGAAAATAATAATGGATGTTGTGCGGATAACAACTACACCAACGAAGCGGAAGCGAGTCTCATTTCACACTTCTCACATCCAATTTAGGGAGGGCGAGTGGTGT
>WTKE01000074.1:13581-15547 GCA_011524525.1 Bacillus sp. (in: firmicutes)
CATCAAAGAGAGAACTATCAAGATTGGAAAGTATATCGTGGAGACGAGAAAAACAGTTCGCGTAATCGCGAAGGAGTTTGGCGTGTCCAAAAGTACAGTCCATAAAGATCTAACTGAAAGACTACCCGAGATAAACCCAGAACTGGCAAACGAAGTGAAAGACATATTAGATTACCATAAATCGATCCGCCACCTGCGTGGGGGAGAAGCGACAAAAATGAAGTATAAAAAAGAAGAACTAGAAGAAGAGCCTGTTCAGTGATTTTTAAAACCTTCCATGAATGTATGGGGGGTTTTTGTTTGTAAAATTTAGTGTTGTCTAGCTCCAGCAGCTAGGGGCTCGGGGTCATAAGTCAAAGCCTTCCAGAGGTCAGGACCTCCTTCAGTCTTCACCTTATGCCTGTCGCCCCTGAGCAAGCTGCTTCCGCCTTTCTTTTTTTTCTGACATTTTTTACGACTTTTTGACAAATTATTATTGTAATTTAGCTATTTGTGATAAAATACTCTATTAGAGACATTAGGTTCGTAATAGGTAAGTCTCTTTTCCTACACACCGAGTTTTTAATGAGAATTTAACCCATGATATAGATGAGAAGAGCACGAATACGATTGTTACCTTTCAAGGAGGAAATGAGAAGGATGTTTGCGAGAGATATTGGAATCGATTTAGGGACAGCTAACGTACTGATCCATGTGAAAGGCCGCGGCATTGTGTTAAATGAACCATCCGTTGTGGCTATAGATAAGAATACGAATCGTGTGCTTGCCGTTGGTGAAGAAGCGAGAAAGATGGTTGGACGTACACCAGGAAATATCGTTGCGATTCGCCCACTAAAGGATGGAGTCATCGCTGACTTCGACGTAACAGAAGCGATGCTTAAGCACTTTATTAATAAGTTAAATGTGAAGGGCTTCCTATCTAAACCACGTATTTTGATTTGCTGTCCAACCAACATTACAAGTGTTGAGCAAAAGGCGATTAAAGAAGCGGCCGAGAAGAGCGGTGGGAAGAAGGTATACCTAGAAGAGGAGCCAAAGGTAGCAGCGATTGGAGCAGGGATGGACATTTTCATGCCAAGCGGAAATATGGTTGTTGATATCGGGGGCGGAACAACGGATGTGGCTGTTCTTTCTATGGGTGATATCGTTACTTCTTCTTCTATTAAGATGGCTGGAGATAAGTTTGATAACGAAATTCTTCATTATATTAAGCGTCAATACAAATTATTGATCGGTGAGCGTACGGCAGAGAATATCAAAATCAATATCGGGACGGTTTTCCCAGGTTCTCGTTCAGAGGAAATGGAAATTCGCGGTCGTGACATGGTGTCAGGACTTCCACGCACGATTACGGTTCGTTCAGAAGAAATCGAAGGAGCACTTCGCGAATCAGTGGCTGTCATTGTACAAGCGGCAAAGTCTGTTCTTGAGAGAACACCACCAGAATTATCTGCGGACATCATTGACCGTGGCGTAATTTTAACAGGTGGAGGAGCACTACTACACGGCATCGACATGCTTCTTTCCGAAGAACTGAAGGTTCCTGTATTAGTAGCAGAAAACCCAATGGACTGCGTAGCGATCGGAACAGGCATCATGCTTGATAACATCGACCGTCTTCCACGCAGAAGACTAGGCTAAACCCAAACAAAAGGCACTTCCGTCCGGAAGTGCCTTTTGTTTCCCATCTTAAGGTATCATCTTAGGGTGTCTGTCACCCTTCGTGGACAAAACAGCTCATTTTTCCACCTCAGGCGGACAGTCCCGTGAGTGTCCACTCCAGACGGACAAAACATGTCAATCTGTCTTTCTGTGGTGACAGACACCCTTCGTGGACAAATGGGGGCGTTTTGTCTTTTGGTGGTGTCTGTCACCAGAAGGGGGTACCGGGAGATATTACCCATTTCGAATTTCCTGAAAAAACATAATGTGCTTTTCGACATTTTTTTTTATAATAGATACTAAG
>WTKE01000031.1:0-22882 GCA_011524525.1 Bacillus sp. (in: firmicutes)
TGAATTCGCCTTTAATACAAGAGAAAATTGTTGGTTTTCCTCGAAATATGTCAGAGAGCTGCAATGGTAGTTCGTTTTCAAGAAATTGTGTGGTTTGTTGCGAAAATTTCTCGTCATTCACCTCATAAATGATATACGTCTGAGGGTCCTGATTTGTGAGGGTTGTTAAAACTTGGATTTTTTCCTTTGGACCATGGTCAGTGGTGCTTATACCTGTAGCTTCCCACATATTCGCTTTAGAATTCACGTTCCATGACCATTCAGGAAATTTTTTTTGCAAGTCTTTACCGAACTCCTTCACGTCCTCAAGGCTGGTTAAATGGTCCATTTTCTCTCTTGCATGTAGAGACCATCCAGTGATGGGAATTTGTTCCCCTTCTACGACAGAAGCAAGTGTTAGTAAGTCAAGCTGTTCTTTGGCTACTATCGTTTTATTCCCAATGTTTATAATTGCAAAACCTGTTAAACACATGATTAATATGACATAAGAAAGTTTTTTCATCTACAATTCCTCCCCTTACTACCATTGTTACCAGGTAGCGCAAGGACATACTTGGGAATTGTCGTCACTTTTTGACAAGTCTTATGTAAGGTTTTGTGCAGTAACACACAAAGAGAATTGTACTTAAATTTAGGCGTTAATAAAAATGTCGGAAGACCTATATTTTACATAATCATTTGGAAGAGTAATGGTAGTTGTTGTGACCAAAGCAGGTAATCCAAGAAAAAATTACTAACAGTAGAACCAATCACTATGGATAAAAATATATACAGCACTCGTGCTTGCAATACATGGTTTGCTCTTAGTAGCTTTTCGTAATTAATGGACTGTAGCGCCCACCAGGCAAGTGCAATAAAAAACAAATGCGACAAAATGCTAATCAACGCTTGATGTCCAAATTCTGCGATCATCGGTACTTCTTCTCTCCCTTATACAATTGGTCTTTGGGCAAGCCTACCTTTCATTGTATCATTTTTGTAACGAAAACAGAACCACATACCTCATTATTGACGAGTGAGGGTAGGAAAAAGTTTCGTTTTTCTGGGAGATTTTTTATGGGTTGGGGTTTTATGACCTAATTTAGCTTTTAGTATCACCGTTAAGCGTCATAAAATCATGGTTATGACCTTTATGTATCCTCATCTCCACCTTGTCCTGTCATAAACGGGTCTTTATGACAGGAAGTAAGCTAATTTCACGTTTAACATGTCATAAAACTCTCTTTACCCTACACGCCAACAATAAAAACCCTCCTTACATAAAAAAGAAGAGGGTTCCCCAACCCTCTTCTCCCTCACTCTATTAAAAACCCCATCTTACCGTGTGTAACTAGCAAAAGTCCCCCAACTCTTGCTAGTTTTTCTCCCTGTATTACTTATTGAAACATGTCCGAAAAGCCGTTGAAGTGATTGTGCAAGAAATCAAACGCCAAATTCGGAAATAGACCAAACACAATTGTTGCTGCGACCGTAATGACTAACACAACGATGATGCCAGCTGGTAGCTGAAATTTTTCATCGGTTGCTGCTGGTCGGAAGAACATTTGTGTAAAAATGCCGAAATAGTAAAAGTACGAAATGACGGTCGTGGCGATCATGACCGATGCTAGCACATAGTGTGCTGGATCCACATAGAACGTTCCCATAAAGATGTTCAGCTTTCCAATAAAGCCTGCTGTTCCTGGAATTCCCGCTAACGAAAGAAGGAATACTCCCATCGAAACGGCCAAGATGGGTGAACGCTTATAAAGGCCAGCAAATGCACTAATATCTTCATTATCAGATTTTCCACTGATCAGCTGAATGATGGCAAACGCACCAAGATTCATAAACAAATATGCTCCTAAATAAAACCACATCGCATCAAACATAAACGCTGACAATGCCGCAATGGCTACCAATAGGTAACCCGCATGGGCGATACTCGAGTAAGCGAATAGTCGCTTCACATTGCGCTGACGTAACGCAATGACGTTCCCAATGATCATCGTCGCTCCTGCAAGCAATGCGATATAATCCTGCATCTTAATCAACATTGGATACGATGCCGTACTTGAACCAGATGGTGCCGCCCCGTATACGGACAAAAGAATACGAAGCAAAATTACGAATCCAGCGGTTTTGGACACCACGCTTAAAAAGGCTGTGACTGGCGTTGGCGCTCCTTGATACACATCTGGTGCCCACATATGAAACGGTACCGATGCCAATTTAAACGATAGTCCAACAAACACTAGTAAAAAAGATAACCCAAGCAAGTAGATTTGCTGTGTATCAAAGTTCGCTGATAATACACCTGTAATCTCGGTTAAGTTGGTTGATCCTGTTAATCCAAACACATAGCTTAATCCAAACAGTGTGACAGCTGTTGAAATTCCGCCATTGATGACGTATTTCATGGCTGACTCATTGGAAGGAAGGTGCTTTTTTCGAATGCCTGCTAATATATAGGAAGAAAGCGATAAGAGTTCAAGTCCAACAAATAATGTGATTAAGTCTCCGCTCGACGTCATAACCATGGCTCCGAGCAAAGCGGTTAAAAACAAATAGTAGAACTCTCCCTTGTATTCTTTCATCTCTTCCTTTGGTTCATAGCTGATCGCAAGTAGCATAACAAGTGCTGCACCTATGAGCAGTAACAGCTTGAACGCTTTTGCGTACGAATCTAAGCGAAACGTATCATATAAAATACTCGTTAATTCTAAATCTACCAATCCTAGTAAAGAGACAAACGCTGCAATAATGGCAGTGAATGCAATCCAGCCAAGAATTTTTCGATCTTGGTTTTTCGGCATGAACAAGTCCATGATGGAAAGGACGGTTGCTATACCAAGGATGATGAACTCTGGTGTCATAATTGCCCATTGATACGATAACATTTGTTCAAGATCCATCCTTCATCACCCTCCTAACCCAAGCATGATAGTCTCAAGTGTGGCTTGTAGTGGTTCACTTAGTACACTTGGGTAAACACCAATTAACACAATTAACGCGACAAGAACAACAACCGGAGCCCATTCAAAGGAATGAATATCCGATATCCCTGTGAATTCTCGTTGCGCTTTTCCAAATGTCATCCCTAACACCGCTCGCAGTAAGTAAACAGCTGTTAAGATGATACCTAAGCAGCCTACTGCAGCAAGTACGGGCATGGCCTCGAATAATCCTAAAAAAGCCATGAACTCACTTACGAACCCACTCATTCCTGGTAGACCAAGTGAGGCCATTGCTCCAGCTAATAAGAAACCAGCTGTGATTGGCATTCCCTTTGCCATTCCGCCAAGCTTCGTGATATGAGACGTATGGAAACGCTCATAAAAGATTCCCACTAAGAAGAACAATAAGGCAGAGATCAACCCGTGAGAAACAACTTGGAAGATCGCTCCTTGAATACCCGCTTCATTGAGTGCTCCTACCCCGATTAACACAATTCCCATATGAGAAATCGAAGAGTAAGCAAGCACCATTTTGAAATCCTTTTGAATCAGTGCAAGGAAGGCACCATACAATAAGTTCACCACACCGAGCGTGGCAATTATCCAAGCGATAGAGGTGAATTGTTCTGGAAAAATGCCCATCCCGAAGCGAATTAACCCGTAAGCCCCAATTTTCAAAAGAATTCCTGAGTGAAGCATAACGATCGATGGTGGAGCTTGAACGTGAACGCGAAGCATCCATGTATGTAACGGGAAAATGGGTAGCTTCACACCAAACGCGACTAATAATGCTAATAAAAGCCCCATTTTAACGGAGTCCGTAATTCTTGCATGGCCTGCATCCGCTGTTAGCAATTGCTGCAACACATCAATATTGGAGGTTCCTGTGCGAGCGAACAATACCATAATGACAATCAGCAGAACCGCTGAACCAAGTCCATTGTAAATCAGGAAGCTATACGCTGCTTTTTCTTTTTCATGATAACCCCATTTTCCGATTAAAAAGAACATCGGAATGAGCGTGATTTCAAAGAATAAGAAGAACAGAATTAGGTTTTCTGCAACGAATACTCCTAGCATCCCTACTTCAAGAAGAAGGAATAGCATAAAGTAGCCCTTCCACTCTTTTTTAATATGAAGCGAAGCAATGGCCGCTAACAAGGAAAGAATGCTTGTTAAAACCACCATGATTAGTGAGAAACCATCCATCCCCAACTCAAATGGAATTTCAAATACTCCTTCACTCATTCCAAAGTGAATCCAGTCCCATTTCAGATTGTACTCAAACAGTTCTGTTCCATTTTTATATTGAGAGAAAACAGCCAATGATAGAACCATCGCTGGTAACGTCGCAAGAATTCCAACTAGCTTAATGGAGCTTTCCTGCATTTTTGGCATAAATGATAAAACGAGAATCCCAAGTAACGGGGAAAACACGATGAGTGCTAACATCAAATTCATCCGAAGTACCCCCCTGTTACAGCAAAAATCACAAATAAAACAGCCAAGCCAACGAAGGCAACCGTTCCGTACATTTGCACCTGACCGTTATGCACACGTGAACCTGTTTTTCCAAACATTTGAACAATCTGGGTAACGAGGCTAACAATTCCTTCCACAATAAACACTTCAATATACTTGAGGAACAAGCTAAAGAACTTGGTTATGTTCACAATCGTTAACTCGTAAAATTCGTCTATAAAGTATTTGTTGTATAAAACACTATAAGTCACTGGTGCACGGCTTGATAACCAATCGCGTGAGAGAGACTTTTTCCCATACATGAGGTAAGCAAGGAAAATTCCCGCCAATGATACAAGTGTTGCCACAATCATGATCCACGCTGGACCTTCGACGTGACCATGGCCAAGTGCTTCGTTGCCTTCCACTAACCAATCTCCTAAAAATGTCCCAAACCAAGGTGTGTTCACATAACCAGCAACCACTGCTAGTACTCCAAGCACAATCATTGGAAGTGTCATTACCGCAGGAGACTCGTGTACCTGCTTGATTTCTTTTCTAGCCTCACCCGTAAAGACGAGGAAGAATAGTCGGAACATATAAAAAGCAGTAAAGAAGGCTGCGATCACAGCTAACCAGAATAATGCCGTGTTTCCATGAACCCAAGCAGAAATTAAGATTTCATCTTTACTAAAGAACCCTGAGAATAATGGAACTCCACTAATCGCCAATGTCCCCACTAAAAATAATGGACCCGTAACGCGAAGCTTTTTCCATAAGCCACCCATCTCTTCAATATTCTGCGTATGAACGGCATGGATGACACTACCTGCTGCTAAGAACAATAATGCTTTGAAAAACGCGTGTGTCATCAGGTGGAATACCCCAGCCACATATCCAGCTGATCCAAGTGCCAACATCATATAACCAAGCTGAGATACTGTAGAGTATGCAAGGACTCGTTTGATGTCGGTTTGAACTAAGCCGATGCTAGCCGCAAAGATCGCGGTAATCGCCCCAACTACAGCAACGGTCATTAACGCGGTTTCACTCGCGGTGAAAAGCGGGAACAACGCCGCTACTAAGTAGACCCCTGCCGCAACCATCGTTGCCGCATGGATTAATGCCGACACAGGTGTTGGACCTTCCATCGCATCCGGTAACCAAGTGTGAAGCGGGAATTGACCTGATTTCCCAACAGCTCCAATGAAGATTAAGATCGCCGTTAATGTGATCATGCCTGCAGAAATCGAACCCGCCTCTACCGCAGCAAAAATCTCATCATATTCAAAGCTTCCTACCTGCCAGAATAATAGAATCATCCCGATAAAAAGGCCCACATCCCCAATACGGGTCATGATAAAGGCTTTTTTTGCCGCCTTTTTGGCGTCTTCCTTAAAAAAGTAGAAACCGATTAATAAGAAAGAGCCAACGCCGACTAATTCCCAGAAAATGTACGTTTGTAAAAGGTTGGGCGATAATACTAAACCAAGCATTGCAAACGTAAATAATCCTAAATACGCGTAAAACACATGAAAGCGTTCATCGTCGTGCATATATCCCTTTGAATACGTATGTACAAGCAAACTAACTAGAGATACGATAACGAGCATTAGCGCATTTAACTGGTTTACTTCAAAACCCGCTGTAAGTTGAACATCTCCGATCGAAAGCCATGTGCCTTCTGCTTTATAGGTCGGTTGTGTGAACCGCTCAAATAAGACGATGAGCGAGTAAACAAACGACACACCCACTAGCAGAATACCGACAAAGGCGCTGTTTTCCTTTAGCTTTTTTCCGAACAGAAGAAGGAACAAAAATGATAGTAGCGGGAAAAGCGGTATGATCCATGCATTTTCCATCAATATCACAATCCCCTTTTAGAACGCGCACCGGTTTTTTTTATGTTGCGCGTTTGATTGAGGCCCGCTGTAAGAAAGCGAGTCATATTTTTTCTAATGCTTTAAGGTGTTCATTTCATCCATATTAACAGTCTTTCGATTACGGTAAAGGGCAATTAATATCGCCAACCCAACGGCTGCCTCTGCTGCTGCCACAGCGATCGAAAATAATGCAAACACTTGACCCGTAATCCCTGGATTCGCTCCGTACTTACTAAAAGCAACCAGATTAATATTGACCGCATTTAGCATCAATTCAATGGAAATTAATACGATAACCGTATTGCGCTTCGTTAATGCACCGTACAATCCGATACAAAACAGAATTAACGCAAGCGTAAGGTAGGCTGAAACGGGAACTGAGCTCATTCCTTATTCGCCTCCTTTTCATCATCTTTTTTCGCTAAAACAATGGCTCCGATCAATGCAACTAACAAGATAACAGAAGTGATTTCAAATGGAATGACAAACTTTGAGTAAAGCGCCACCCCAATTTGCTCGGTATTATTTTCATGAAGAGTATTTGGTACAGAGGCCAAATCTAAATCATACACTCCGATATACATCACTACCGCAAAACCGAGAACACCGATAAAAAGGAGCGTCTTTCGAATCCAACCTTCCTCCGGCTCGCTCGTATCATTATGACGGGTAAGCATAATCCCAAATAGCATAATGATCGTGATGGCGCCTGAGTAGATTAAAATTTGAACCGCAGCAACAAATTCAGCAGAGAGCATCACATAAATTCCCGCGATGCTCACAAAGGTGAACACAAGAGCCACGATCATATGGACAACCTTCGTCAAATTCAATAACAGAACGCCGCCAATGACCGCAACGAGCGCTAGCGACATAAATGCGATTAATTCACCCGTAACTGTCATGCTTTATTCACCTTCCGAATATTTTCATCGTTCTCATCTAACCATTCTAGGTTTTTAAAAAGCTCATCCCGGCTATATTCCGCGAGTTCAAAATTATTTGTCATAATGATGGCCTCTGTCGGACATACCTCGGTACAAAGGTCACATAGGATACAAATTTCAAAGTTGATATCATAGGTATCAATAATTTTTCCTTTTTTCGTAGGGTCAGGGTGTTTTTTCCCGGTCAATTGAATGCAATCGGTTGGACAAATGGCTGCACACTGATTACAGACGATACATTTTTCGGGGTAAAACTTCTGTATCCCACGGAACCGGTCCGGAAGTGGCAGCGGCTCATTTGGATAATCATAGGTTACTTTTTCCCTTGTTAGGTTCTTGAGTGTATAGGCTAACCCTTTTGCTAATCCAAGCACGTTGACTCACCCTCTCTAGTTTGGCTCTGTTAAACTGGGGTGTTGATTTCCGTTCCGGGTGCTTGCTTTCCGGGGGGCGTTCGGTGAGCCTCCTCGTCGCTTCGCTCCTGTGGGGTCTCACCTGTAACGCTGATCCCCCAGGAGTCAAGCACCCTCCACTCCAATCAACAAGTGCAAAATACACTTTGCCCTAACAGAGTTTTATTATTAAAAAAGCTTCAGTAACTCTTTCACCAATGCAGTTAAGAAAATATTCGCTAATGCAACTGGTAATAGTACCTTCCATCCGAATTCCATTAGTTGGTCTGCTCTTAGGCGTGGGAAGGTGACTCGGATCCAGACTAGGAAGAAGATGACGACGCTGAATTTTAGGGCGAACCATACGGCTCCTGGGATGAATCCTAAGAAGTCGAATGGTGGTAGCCATCCTCCTAGAAATAGTACGGTTGTTAGTGATGCCATTGCGAATAGGTAAACATATTCGGCGAGCATGAAAAATGCCCAACGGAAGCCTGAATACTCGACGTGGAATCCGGCTACTAGTTCAGACTCGGCTTCTGGTAAGTCAAACGGTGTACGGTTTAACTCAGCAACAGAAGCAATGATAAAGACAAGAAACGCAATTGGTTGCCAAATAATGAACCAGCCTTGCTCATCTTGAGCGGCGACGATATCGTTCAAATTCAAGCTTCCTGCAAAAAGGATGACCCCAATTACCGACATCACGAGTGGGATTTCGTAGGAAATCATTTGGGCTGCTGCACGCATTCCACCTAGTAGTGCGTATTTATTATTCGATGCCCATCCACCAGTTACCACCCCAACAGTGGTTAAACCTGAAATGGCGATATAGTACAGCAGTCCGACACCAATGTCAGCAAACTGCAGGTGATCGGTTAACGGAATCGTTGCTAGCACCATGAATGCCGGTGCAAATGCGATAACAGGAGCAAGAATAAAGAGCGGGCGGTCCGCTAACTTTGGTATCGTATCCTCTTTTAATAGAAGCTTTAATACGTCAGCTACCGTTTGTAAAAGTCCCCAGCGTCCTCCCACCTGATTCGGTCCGTGACGAAGCTGCATAAAACCCATGACTTTTCTTTCAGCTAAGATGGCATACGTAACAAATCCTAAAACCACTAATAATAGAACCGTTGCTAGTAAAAAGAAAATCCCAAAGTTTAAGAGTCCAGGTTGAGATTGCAGCAGTTCCTCTACCATTAGCCATCAACCTCCCCTAGGACAATATCAATGGCACCTAAAATCGCGATTAAGTTAGCTATATTTTCTCCTTCCAATAGCTTCGGAAGGATTTGCAAATTGTAAAATGAAGGTCTTCTAAACTTCAAGCGATACGGCTCTTTTTTTCCATCACTCGCGATATAACATCCAATTTCTCCACGAGGTGATTCGATACGAACGTACGCCTCCCCCTTTGGAGCTTTAATAATCTTTGGAACTTTAGCAAGGATGTCTCCCTCTTTCGGGAATTGCTCAACCGCTTGTTCTAAGATTTTCAAAGATTCCTCGAGCTCCGCTAGACGAACATGGTATCTTGCCCATGCGTCTCCACCCTCTTGAACAGGAACATCGAAGTCAAAACGGTCATAAATCGAATACGGCTCATCTTTACGAAGATCCCATTTGACTCCCGTACATCTTAAATTAGCTCCACTTAATGAGTAGTTAATCGCATCTTCTTTCGTATAACGACCCACACCCTTAACACGGTTCATGAAAATTTCATTCCCAGTCACGAGGTCATGATAGCCTTTCAGCTGTTCACGCATGTATGGGATAAACTCGCCCACTTTTTCAATCCAGCCCTCAGGTGCATCCCATTTCACGCCACCTACCCGCATGTAGTTAAAGGTAAGGCGCGCACCGGATAATTCATTTAGCATATTAATGATCATTTCACGCTCACGGAATGCATAAAGAAACGGACTTACCGCTCCAATATCGAGTAAATATGTACCCCACCAAACAAGATGACTTGCCACACGACCAAGCTCCATTGCAATGACTCTAAGGTATTCTGCTCGGTCTGGAATCTTTAAATCCATCATCGTTTCAACTGCATGACAGAGCACATAGTTGTTCGTCATCGCTGCTAAATAATCTAGTCTGTCTGTGTAAGGAATGATTTGAGTGTATTGTAGATTCTCAGCTAACTTTTCCGTTCCACGATGTAAATATCCAATAACTGGATTAGCTTCCTTGATGATTTCTCCATCAATTTTTAACACCAGTCGGAATACACCATGCGTACTTGGATGCTGAGGCCCTACGTTTAATAGCATTTCTTCCGTTCGAAGCACTCGTTACACCTCCACATCGTATGGTTCATAGTCTTTGCGTAGAGGGTGACCAATCCAATCATCACCGAGCATAATTCGGTATAAGTTCGGATGATTTTTAAACTGAATTCCAAGTAAGTCATATGTTTCACACTCCGGCCAGTTGGCACCTGCCCAAAGCTTTGAAAGTGACTCCACCTCAGGTTTATCGCGATCAATCTTCACCTTTAACGCAACGGATTGCCTATTATTATATGAGTAAAGATGAGCATACACTTCCATGTGCGTCTCAAAATCTCCCCCATGAAACTCTGATAAATAATTGAAGCCAAGCTGCTCATTGTAACGAAGGAACTCAGCAATTTTATAATATGTTTCCGGCCTTGCCACCAAAGTTGGCACGTCCTTCGACAGATTATTAATATAGAAGTCTTCCAATACATCTTTGCCCAGATGCTCTTCAATGACCTTCACGTATTTATCCAAATACGGTTGGTTTGGCGATGGGATTAGCTCTTCAGGAGCCTCTTCCTCAGCAGGCTTTGCTTTAGCTCTTGCCGCGGCTGCGGCTGCAGCTTTGGCTTTCGCGGCAGCAATCGCCTTTGCCTTTTCATCATCTCCAGCGGCTCCGCCTTGTGCGGCCGCTTTCGCTTTTGCAGCGGCTGCGGCTTTTGCCTTTGCGGCTGCGATGGCTTTCGCTTTTTCATCGTCCCCTGCTGGCGCTTCTTCTGCTCCACCTTGCTGTTTCGCTAGTGCGGCGGCCTTTGCTTTCGCGGCGGCGATGGCTTTCGCCTTTTCATCGTCTCCTGCTGGTGCTTCTTCTACTCCGCCTTGCTGTTTCGCTAGTGCAGCTGCCTTGGCTTTTGCGGCTGCGGCCGCTTTCGCTTTGGCGGCGGCGATGGCTTTTGCCTTTTCGTCGTCTCCCGCTGGCGCTTCTTCGGCCACGCCCTGCTGTTTTGCTAGTGCGGCGGCCTTTGCTTTGGCTGCTGCGGCGGCTTTTGCTTTCGCAGCGGCGATGGCTTTTTGCTTAGCTAAATCCGTGTCATCCGAGCTAGACGATGCTTCTTCGGCTTGCTCTTTTTCCTTCATTTTCGCTAATGCAGCTGCTTTGGCCTTTGCAGCGGCGGCAGCCTTTGCTTTGGCTTTTTCCTCATCCGTCATCGGCTTATCAGTGGTTGCTTCCGTTGAAGCTTCCTTCGCTTTCATTTTTGCAAGTGCGGCCGCTTTTGCTTTTTCCGCAGCTTCCTTCTTTAACTGTTCCAGGTCCTTTTCCCCACTCATGGATTAGATCACCCTCTTCCCAGTCTTAGCCTCATAGCGAATTTTTTCCCTTAATTTATTAATGCCATAAATTAGTGCTGCTGGGTTAGGAGGGCATCCTGGGATATACACATCGACAGGTACGATTTGATCGACACCCTTCACGACCGCATACGACTTTACATAAGGGCCACCTGCTGTCGCACATGATCCCATCGCAATTACCCATTTAGGCTCTGGCATTTGATCGTATAGTCGACGGACAATTGGCGCCATTTTCTTTGTAACGGTACCCGACACAATCATGACATCTGACTGACGTGGAGACGTACGAAAAAACGATCCGAACCGGTCAAGGTCATAGTGTGAAGAACCTACGCCCATCATTTCGATCGCACAACAAGCAAGCCCGAACGTCATTGGCCACAATGAATTGCTTCGTGCCCATGCTTTAATTTGTTCCAGTGTCGCTAAAAATACATTTCTCTTTAACTCTTCCAATTCTTCTGGTGAAATATTTTCTAGTTTTAAGTCCATTTTAACACCTTCTTCTTCCAAGCGTAGACAAGTCCTACAAGCAGCATTAATACGAAAATAAGCATTTCAATCAATGCAAAGATACCGAGTTTCTCATAAGCTACAGCCCATGGATAAAGAAACACGGTTTCAACATCAAAGATTACAAACATTAGAGCAAAAATATAATAGCGGACATTGAACTGCACTCTTGAATCGTGAAATGGTTCAATTCCGCTTTCGTATGTGGTGTACTTCGCATCATAAGGCTTATACGGACGCAATAGTTTCCCTAGAAACAGCGCAACCACAGGTAATAAAACACCTAGACATAGAAACACAAAGACAATCAGATAGTTATTCTGATATACATTTAACAGCTCCATGTCCATCCCCTCCAATGTCTTATAATTTTCTAAACATTTAATTATGTAACCGAATTCATTATAACACTGTTACAAATTTGTGTCGACAAGCCAAAGGCTTTTATTGGAATTTCTCAAAAAATGTTTTCTTGTCCCTCGAGGATATAGTATGTGAAATAATAATCTTTATTCTATTAAATGGTAAAAAGCGGTGTTTGTCTGTGAGAATAGTCAATAAAATATGAAAATATTATATTTTTGAAGTTACCGTTCGAGTAGTTTATCTTTCTCTACGGGCACTAAAGCCTGATTATGGTTACCCTCACACAGCTTTCCCCTCGCTCACGGGAACCTAACACCCTCTTTTTCCCCGTTCCACCAAAATATAAACATAAAAAAAACCCCTCCGACGATCAGACTTAGGATCGCCCAAGGGGGTTGATTGATTGTTTTATCGCTTCTCTGAAACAGAGATACGGTTGATGGCACGTTGCAATGCCATTTCGGCACGCTTGAAGTCTACGTGTGAACGTTGCTGCTCGCGCAGGCGCTCTTCAGCACGCTCTTTTGCACGTAGTGCGCGTTCGACGTCGATGCTATCAGATACTTCAGCAGATTGAGCCAAGATGGATACTTGGTCAGGGCGCACTTCTAAAAGACCGCCACTTACTGCTACGTATTCTGTTTTGCCGCCGTTTTTCAAACGAACAGATCCAATTTGTAACGGTGCGACCATTGGAATATGTCCTGGTAAAATACCTAACTCACCACTTTGAGCTTTGGTGCTTACCATTTCCACATCTGATTCATACACCGGGCCATCGGGAGTAACAACACTGACTTTAATCGTCTTCATTTTTTACCCTCCTGGTCCTAATTTAGACCTCTACGCCCATTTTCTTTGCAGATTCGATTACTTCTTCAATTCTACCTACAAGACGGAATGCATCTTCTGGAAGATGGTCATACTTACCTTCTAGGATTTCCTTGAAGCCTTTCACCGTTTCTTTAACAGGAACATATGAACCTGGTTGTCCCGTGAACTGTTCAGCCACGTGGAAGTTTTGTGATAAGAAGAACTGGATACGACGCGCACGACCTACGATAAGCTTATCTTCGTCAGATAGCTCATCCATACCTAAGATTGCGATGATATCTTGTAGTTCTTTATAACGTTGTAATGTTGACTGAACTTGACGAGCAACTGAGTAGTGCTCTTCTCCAACGATTTCTGGTGACAATGCACGAGAAGTTGAAGCAAGTGGATCCACCGCTGGGTAGATACCCATCTCAGAAAGCTTACGCTCAAGGTTAGTTGTTGCATCTAAGTGAGCGAATGTTGTAGCCGGAGCCGGATCCGTATAGTCATCGGCAGGTACATAAATCGCTTGGATCGATGTAACAGAACCTACGTTAGTAGATGTGATACGTTCTTGCAGTCGACCCATTTCAGTAGCAAGAGTTGGTTGGTAACCTACCGCTGATGGCATACGGCCTAATAGGGCAGAAACCTCAGAACCTGCTTGTGTGAAACGGAAGATGTTATCCATGAAGAAAAGAACGTCTTGTCCTTGATCATCACGGAAGAATTCAGCCATTGTCAGACCCGTTAGAGCAACACGCATACGTGCTCCAGGCGGCTCGTTCATTTGTCCGAATACCATCGCTGTTTTCTTAATAACTCCAGAGTCAGTCATTTCGTGGTAAAGGTCATTACCTTCACGTGTACGCTCACCAACACCTGCGAATACGGAGATACCACCGTGCTCTTGAGCGATGTTGTTGATTAGCTCCTGGATAAGAACTGTTTTACCTACACCAGCACCACCGAATAGACCGATTTTTCCACCTTTAATATATGGAGCAAGTAAGTCTACTACTTTGATACCCGTTTCAAGAATTTCTACTTGTGTAGAAAGTTGCTCGAATTTTGGTGCTTCTCTATGAATAGAGTCGCGACGAGCACTTGCAGGAATATCCTCGTTTAAGTCGATTGCCTCACCAAGTACGTTAAATACACGTCCAAGTGTTACATCACCAACTGGTACAGAGATAGCAGCACCAGTGTCTTCTACTTCGATTCCACGAGTTAATCCGTCAGTAGAAGCCATTGCGATGGTACGAACTGTATCGTCACCTAAGTGAAGGGCAACTTCAAGGGTTAAGTTGATATCAACTTCAGATTCGCTCTGCGCGTTGTTTACAATTTTAAGTGCATTATAGATCTGTGGTAGATGACCGCTTTCGAACTTTACGTCAACAACCGGACCCATAACTTGAAGAACGCGTCCTTTAGTCATTGTGTTCCCTCCTTAATACTTCATAAAACTTAGCAAATATAATATCTATGGATATCAGGTCCATAGAAGAATGGTATTGTGTTTCGGTGTCCAGCTCCAGCGGCTAGCTCCTCGGGATCATAAGCCAAAACCCTTCAGAGGTCAGGACCTCTTGCGGTTTTCGTCTTATGCCTGTCGGAGCTGGTCAAGCCGCTTCCGCTATTCTAGTGCCGCTGCTCCACCAACAATCTCAGTAATTTCTTGTGTAATTGCCGCTTGACGTGCACGGTTGTAGACAAGGCTTAGGTTGCTGATTAGCTCGTTTGCGTTGTCTGTTGCATTTTTCATAGCAGTCATCCTTGCAGCATGCTCACTTGCTTTACTGTCAAGAAGGGCGCCATAAATTAGGCTTTCCGCGTACTGTGGCAATAGGACATCAAGAATTTCCTCCGCAGATGGTTCAAACTCGTAAGATGTAAGTTTCCCTTCTGATTGAATATCAGTTAGAGGAAGGAGCTTCTTCTCCGTTACATCCAGTTGAATCGCACTTACGTAGTGGGTGTAATATAGGAATAACTCATCAAACGTCTCATCAGCAAACATACCAACGGTCTTTGATGCGATGTCTTTTATTTCAGCGAAGCTTGGTTGATCTGGAACTCCAATGATGTCCAGAATAACCGGCATATTGCGTTTCTTAAAAAAGTCACGGGCAACACGTCCGATTGCGATAATCGCAAACTCGTCGTTTGATTTGTGACGGCTTTTAATTGTATTAAATAGCTGCCTAAGCACGTTACTGTTGTATGCACCCGCTAGACCACGGTCAGAAGAAATGACTACATACCCAGTCTTTTTCACCGGACGGCTTGTAAGCAATGGATTTTGAACGCCCTTACTTCCTTGTGCGATCGAAGCAGTAACCTCTTGAATCTTCGTCATGTAAGGAACGAAAGCTTTCGCGTTCATTTCCGCACGATTCATCTTTGCAGCAGATACCATTTGCATGGCTTTTGTAATTTGGCTCGTCTTCTTCGTCGAAGTAATACGAGATTTTATATCGCGTAATGATGCCACAGATTCTCACCACCTTGTTTTCAAAGTGAAACACTAGGGAAAGAGGAAGAACCGGTCTTCCTCTTCCCATTCCTTAATTACTCGCTAATAGCAAACGTCTTTTTAAAGTCGTTAATTGCAGAAACTAATACATCGTCAGCTGGAAGGTCTTTTGTTGTTACGATTTGGTCAAGCACGTCCTTGCGGTTGTGGTCTAACCAAGATAAGAACTCACCTTCGAAACGCTGAATATCCGTTACCGGAATATCATCTAAATGACCTCTAGTTAATGCGTAAAGAATCATTACTTGCTTCTCTACTTTTAACGGCTTGTTAAGATCTTGCTTAAGAACTTCAACTGTACGAGCACCACGGTTAAGCTTTGCTTGTGTTGCTTTATCTAAGTCAGATCCGAACTGAGCAAATGCTTCTAGCTCACGGTATGAAGCAAGGTCAAGACGCAGTGTACCTGCAACCTTTTTCATCGCTTTGATTTGGGCAGAGCCCCCTACACGTGATACAGAAAGACCTGCGTTGATCGCTGGACGAACACCAGAGAAGAATAGGTCAGATTGTAAGAAGATTTGTCCGTCCGTAATCGAAATTACGTTCGTTGGAATATAAGCAGATACGTCACCTGCTTGAGTTTCGATGAATGGAAGAGCTGTGATTGAACCAGCACCCTTTGCATCGCTAAGCTTTGCAGCACGCTCTAATAGACGGCTGTGTAGGTAGAATACATCCCCTGGATATGCTTCACGACCTGGAGGACGACGTAGTAATAGTGATAATTCACGGTAAGCCGCAGCTTGCTTTGAAAGATCATCGTATACTACTAGCACGTGCTTGCCATTGTACATGAACTCTTCACCCATAGTTACACCAGCATAAGGAGCTAAGTATAATAATGGAGCAGGTTGAGATGCAGAAGCTGTTACAACGATTGTGTACTCTAATGCACCCATTTTACGAAGGGTTTCAACTGCGTTACGAACCGTTGATTCCTTTTGTCCAATGGCTACATAGATACATACCATGTTTTGATCCTTTTGGTTAAGGATCGTATCGATAGCAACAGATGTTTTACCTGTTTGACGGTCTCCGATGATTAACTCACGTTGACCACGACCGATTGGCACAAGTGCGTCGATCGCTTTAATACCCGTTTGAAGTGGCTCGTGTACGGATTTACGATCCATAACACCAGGTGCTCCAGCTTCAATTGGACGAGATTTTGTTGTTTGGATTGGACCCATACCGTCAACCGGTTGTCCAAGAGGGTTTACCACGCGGCCAATTAGCTCTTCACCAACTGGAACCTCCATGATACGTCCTGTACGACGAACCTCATCACCTTCACGAATATCAGTGAAAGGTCCAAGGATGATAATACCAACGTTATTTTCTTCTAGGTTTTGCGCCATACCCATAACGCCGTTCGAAAATTCAACTAGCTCACCTGACATTACATTGTCAAGACCATGAGCACGAGCAATTCCGTCACCAATTTGGATAACAGTACCTACATCACTCACTTGAATTTCCGACTGATAGTTTTCGATTTGCTGTTTTATCAGCGCACTAATTTCTTCAGCATTGATGCTCATGAGTTTCACCCCTATCTACGAATCTTAGCCTAACAATTGACGTTCCAAGCGCTCAAGCTTTCCGCGCAAGCTACCGTCGAAAATTCGGTTTCCGATTCGAAGCTTGATGCCGCCGAGCAGATTGGTATCAACAATATTTTCAATACGGAGAGATTGCTTTCCAACTTTAGCAGCAAACGTAGCAGATAATGCTTGTTGCTCAGCTTCTGTTAGTGGACGAGTGGAGTACACTTTCGCCTCAGCAATTCCTCTTTCATCATTTGCAAATTCAATAAAATAATCAGCTACTGCTTCAATGTAGTCTTCACGATGACGATCAATTAAGATCATTAACGTATTTAGAACATACACGCTAGCACCAGAGAATGCCTGTTTAATAATCTCCTTTTTCTTCTCATTCGTAAGCTTAGGAGACTTCAAGACAACACCTAGGTCGCCGTTATTTTTCACTACATTTTTTACTACACGCATTTCATTTTCCATTTGGTCAAGAAGTTGATGCTCTTTTGCTAGTCGAAAAAGAGCTAACGCATAGCGCTTCGCTACAGTCGAGTTGCTCATCGCCCTTCTCCTGTCTCTTGGATATATTCATTGATTAGCTTCTCTTGATCTGCTGCTGATAGTTCTTTTTCAATCACTTTAGAAGCAATAAGTACAGATAATGAAGCTACTTGTTCACGAATAGCAGCAACCGCTTGCTCTTTTTGCTGTTCGATTTCAAGCTTAGCAGATTCTTTTAGACGGTCTGCTTCCGCACGCGCTAACGCAATAATTTCTTCACGCTGTACATCGCCTTGCTTTTTCGCATTTTCAATTAATCCTTGAGCTTCTGTACGAGCTTCTTTTAAAAGCGTACGTTGCTCTTCTAGTAATTGCTTTGCTTCGCCGCGGCTTTGTTCAGCAGCATTAATTTCTCCAGCAATATGCTCTTCACGTTGTTTCATGATGCCCATTAATGGACCCCATGCAAACTTCTTAAGTAATGCTAACAAGATGATGAAAGTTACTAATTGGAAAAGGATATCTCCACTATTAAACCCACCACCAGCTGCACCTAATACTAGACTGCTTGTTAACACCCTTGCTCACTCCCTTCAAGAGTCGTACACTTACAATTTATAACGTTACAAATGTTAATAGATGAACATAAAGGAATGGCGAAGCTTCACGTAAATGTTCTTCGCCATTGTTTTGTTAAAAAACCGTATATTAGCCGCCGATAACCATGAACGCGATAACTACGCCGATGATCGGAACCGCTTCTACTAACGCTACCCCGATGAACATAGTTGTTTGAAGCATACCACGAGCTTCTGGTTGACGAGCGATACCCTCAACTGTTTTAGATACGATAAGACCGTTACCAATACCTGCACCTAGTGCCGCTAAACCAATTGCAATTGCTGCTGCTAAAAGACCCATTATAAAGTTCCTCCTTAAATTGTATAAACATGATTTTATTATTTTTTGTTCATTAAATGAACGGGTATATATTAATGGTCATGACTCACTTTGTGTGCCAAGTAAACCATTGTTAACATGGTGAAGATAAACGCCTGAATCGCGCCGACAAAGATTGAGAACCCTTGCCAAGCAAGCATTGGAATAACCGCAGCGAGATGGCCGCCGACTCCAGTTGCTAGACTTCCTGCTAGTAACGTTAATAGGATTTCTCCCGCATAAATGTTACCGTAAAGACGAAGCCCGAGTGTTAAGGTGTTTGCAAACTCTTCAATAAGTTTCAGCGGGAACAAGAACCACATTGGACGAACGAAATCGCGACCGTATTCTTTTACTCCCTTCAGCTTTACACCATAATAGTGAGAAAGCCCAACGACCATTGTTGCTAAAGTCAGCGTGATCACTGGATCAGCTGTTGGTGATTTCCACCAGAGCGTATGGTCATACGTAATTCCAAATGGAAGTCCAAGCATATTACATACGAAAATATACATAATCAATGTAATACCTAGAATGTGGAATCTTCCACCGTCTTTCCAATCCATTGTACTATTAATGATTCCTTTGACGAAATCCATTACCCATTCGAAGAAGTTTTGTATCCCCGTTGGTTTCATAGCCAATGAGCGAGTGGAAAGCACTGCGATGATAAAGACAATCACACTTGCAATTGTTATCATCAATACATTTGATAAGTTAAAGGTTAGGCCCATAAAGTCATGTAAAGGAGCTTCATGATGCACAGTATTCACCTCTCTTCCCCGCTATTTATGTGAATGAAATGCTTGAAGAAAAAAATCTATCATAATAACCACGTATGAGGTCATTAATCCAATAATTACACTATATAAATGGAGCTTTTCTGGATATTCAAGAGTGATCATCACCGCTAATACAGCCGTTGCCATTCTTGAAAACATGCCGAGGGATCGGACCTTTTCGCCTTTTGCTATCGCATCGCCGAATTTAATAGTCCTTCTGGCCAATAACCACAAATTAAAAAGGCTTAAGCTTGTACCTAAAATAAGCCCTAAAAAAATTGTTTGATATGAGGTAAATCCCCACCCTAGAACGTATAAAGCTAGTAAGAAGAATATGTACTTTCGTTGCCGGATGTAGATCGATTGTATTTCGGGCATCACTTATTATCTCCTGAAAAGAAATGTTGAATTAGTCTGATCATGGCATAGACGCCAGCAGCTAATCCGAGAAGTAGTCCGATGATTAAGAAGAGCGGCTCGGTGTCCAGCGTACGGTCAAGCCATCTTCCGGCAAAAATGCCAATTAATACGGAGCCTACCAACTGCGAAAGAATCCCCGACATTAACGCCATTGCTTGATATGGTCGACGGTTTTTTTGATTCATTTCAGGCACGTCCTTTTAAAGAGACTGGTAGATAGAAGATTGTTTTTACTATGGACTTGTTCGCTTATAAAAGCTACATTTATACAGTACCCATGTTGAAAACCCTATCATTAATACCCTTTGTAAGCATACAATAGGCACTTGTCAATGTCAATTAGTTTGGAGTGAAAAAGTTCACAATTCAAACAATAGAATTTCTTGTTCACATTATGTTCAAAAAGTTTTTTATTTTCCTATTGCAAAAGGAGCGAGTCTTGTTCTCGCTCCTTATTTTCCTTACCGCTCTTTTACTTTCGAGACTGCAATCCCTGTTTCAACCATATCTTCTTTTCCAGCTTTTTTCGCAAAAACCTTCGCTAAGTATAATCCATTTTCTGGTAGTTGCTCAGAGGGAATGTCCACCTTCAGCATTCCTCTCCCTACATTCCGTTTCCAATCCAAGAATTTTACGAACCGGTATGTGTCTGGATCGAAGAGAGCAATTCCAAATTCATCTGCTCCACCCGGCAAATACACTTCGTAATGGTACACACCTTGTTTGTCTCCCGGACCAAACTCAAACCCCATAATACGTGGATAGTTTGGTTCCTCTAAAACATACAGATACGGAACACTCACCTCTTGAGAGCCAGCTAAGATGGTCAAATGACCTTCATGTATCTTCTTCGTAAGCTCATTTGGATCCACACTCATCGTAACGTTCACCGTTTTTTCTTCTCCTGCATCTACCGAAAAAGATTGCGGCAGTTCAAACTGAATTCCGTCGCTTTGATGAGGAACTTCAAATCGATAAGTAATAAGGTGATCACTTACATTTTTAAAAGTAAGCTGCTGTGTATGCTCATGCTGTCTTTCTACTAACTTGAACTTCCCAAATTGGAGGGAAGCAGGCTTGACGAGCGTATCAGTTTGGATCGCTTCGGGAATTCTGATTCTTCCAGCGCCTTGCTCGTACGTTTTATAAGGAACCTTTTTTCCATCCACAATAGGAATGGCCGTATTCATGAGAGCAGCCTTGATATCTTCCGGTCCCCAATTGGGATGAGCTTGCTTGATAAGAGCTGCTGCTCCTGCCACATGAGGAGCGGCCATACTAGTTCCTTGAAGGGCTAGGTACCCCCCAGGTATCGTGCTCGTGATCGCTACTCCCGGTGCTACCACATCCGGCTTAATCTCCCAAGTGGAAGTAACAGGTCCTCTCGAACTAAAACTCGCCAGCAAATCCTTTTCTTCTATTATATTTGTAGTTACGAGTATTTTTTTGCTAGCCAGTGACTTAACTATGTCTAACCCAAGCTCTTTAGTCATCGTCGCAACCGGAATATCAATTGGACGATCGAGATTTCCAACAAACTCACCATTCATATTGTTAAAAATAATAACTGCGACAGCACCAGCCTCCTGTGCATACCACGCTTTTTCCGAAAAGGTTAGTTCGCCTCTTTGAATAAGAGCAATTTTCCCTGCTACATCAGTGAGGTCTTCTTTTTTCCCAAGCTTCCCATACACCACTTCATATGACCGATCAAGCTTCCAATCAATAGAGCCTTGCATCGGTTCGAGTCTTAATGTATCTTTTCTTCCATCGATCGTGAGATAAGGGACTTTTAAAATGGGTGTGGAGGCACCAACCGATATAGCCTTTGACGCCGTACCAGGGGAACCAACCGTCCACATATTCGGTCCAGAGTTTCCTGACGAGGTGACAGCGACAATTCCGTTTTCTACCGCTTTATTTAGAGCAAGCGATATCGGTAAATCAGGACCATTCACATTGTTTCCTAGTGATAGATTGAGAACATCGACCTTATCCTTGATCGCTTTATCAATCGCCGCAAGCACTTGTTCCGTTGTTCCTGATCCACCAGGCCCAAGCGCGCGGTAAGCGATAATCTTTGCATCTGGTGCGACTCCTTGGATCTTTCCGTTTGCGGCAATAATGCCGGCCACATGCGTCCCATGTAAGGTGCTTTGGCCATACATTCCCTTCGTTTCCATCGGATCATTATCAAAATCAACGAGGTCGTACCCCTTATGGTAGCTCCGCCTTAAATCAGGGTGATTGTAATCGATGCCGGTATCTATCACCCCGACCGTGATCCCCTTGCCAGTTAGCCGTTGATTCTTCGGGTCATAGTACCCTCGTATTTCTTCGGCACCAATGATTTCTGTATTCGATTCGGACTCCACGCTGTAGGTTACCACTTGTGAAATAGATTCGACTTTGGCCGTTTGCGCAAGCTTATCAAGCGATCCCTTCGTCCCTTTTACCGAAAAGCCATACAATGCCTCGGTAAAAATATGGCGGAGCTGGAGGTCAGGGTAAGGTTCAATAAGCTGTTGGATTTGTTTTTCTGTCGCTTTCGTTGGTAGTGTCACAATTGCTACTTTTTCTGCCGTGAGGGGTTCTTCTGGAATGGGTGGATGAATGAGTGTTTTAGCTGATAAAGCGGGAGTGCAAACAAATGAGAATAGCAAAGCTGTTAAGAGAATGATTCTACGTTTCACGCTTGTCTAGCACCTCCGAAGTTTTTTACTATGTTTTGCCACTCGGTGGTGAGTTATGCGTATGGGGTGTGATCACTTTCTCTTTCTTGTCCGATGGATACCTTTATTCGGACTACTCTCCTGGTTCCAACGCTCTTTCTTGTCTGAATGGCACCTCTATTCGGACTACTCTTCGGTCCAAACGCTCTTTCCTGTCCGAATGACTCCTCTATTCGGACTCTCCCCCATCACCAACGCTCTTTCCTGTCCGAATGACTCCTCTATTCGGACTCTTCCCCCTTCACCAACGCTCTTTCCTGTCCGAATAACACCTCTATTCAGACTCTTCCCCATCACCAACGCTCTTTCCTGTCCGAATGACTCCTCTATTCAGACTACTCTCCGGTCCCTACGCTCTTCCCTGTCCGAATGACACCTCTATTCGGACTACCCCCTTATCCCAACGCGCTTCCTTGTCCGAATGACTCCTCTATTCAGACTCTTCCCCCATCACCAACGCTCTTTCCTGTCCGAATGACACCTCTATTCAGACTCTCCCCCATCACCAGCTCTCTTTCCTGTCC
>WTKE01000031.1:22982-67090 GCA_011524525.1 Bacillus sp. (in: firmicutes)
GCTCTCTTTCCTGTCCAAATGACACCTCTATTCAGACTCTTCCCCCATCTCCTGCCCTCTTTCTTGTCCGAATGACTCCTCTATTCAGACTCTCCCCCATCTCCTGCTCTCTTTCCTATCCGAATGACACCTCTATTCGGACTCTCCCCCATCACCAACGCTCTTCCTTGTCCGAATGACTCCTCTATTCAGACACAAATTTTATGCCAGAGAGATTTATTGTCCGAGTAACCCTTCTTCACACACCACCTACTCCATATAAAAAAGCTAACCGCCCCTGCGGTTAGCTCCATTCTTACTTCGTTCCAAACAAACGGTCACCAGCGTCACCTAGTCCAGGTACGATGTAGCCGTGGTCGTTTAATTTTTCGTCTAGTGCTGCGATGTAGATGTCTACATCTGGGTGTGCTTCTTTAAGAGCGTCCACACCTTCTGGAGCTGCAATTAAGCACATAAATTTAATATTTTTCGCGCCGCGCTTTTTTAATGAGTGGATCGCTTCGATCGCTGAACCACCTGTTGCAAGCATTGGATCAACTACGATGAAGTCGCGCTCTTCTACGTCGCTTGGTAACTTAACGTAGTACTCAACGGGCATCAATGTTTCTGGATCACGATATAGACCGATATGTCCAACCTTTGCTGCAGGGATAAGCTTTAGAATGCCATCTACCATTCCAATTCCCGCACGTAAAATAGGCACAATTCCTATTTTCTTCCCAGACAACACATTTGATTTCATTGTGCTTACTGGTGTATCGATTTCGATTTCCTCTAACGGCATGTCACGAGTAATTTCGAATGCCATTAATGTTGCAACTTCGTCTACTAGCTCACGGAAGTCCTTTGTTCCTGTATTTTTTTCGCGGATGTATGTAAGCTTATGCTGAATGAGGGGATGATCAAACACATATACCTTTGCCATCTAGCATCTCTCCTTTTCTAACTCGATTCATAAACACTTCGTCTAATTTTACAGAAAAAACTTCCCGTGGGCAACCTCGAACAGAAATTGGATGTAACAATTCTGAGACAAAACAAAAAGCCAGCCCCAAACCTGAAGGCTGACTTAATAAAAAATTAGATTTGTCTTTCTGGATATAAAGTGAAACGGCTAGTTAATGCAGATACGCGCTCTCTTGCTTCTGCTAGACTCGCTTCGTCTTCATGGTTTTTCAATGTAAAACTAATGATGCTTGCGATTTCTTCCATGTCAGCCGCACCAAATCCGCGAGAAGTAACAGCTGCTGTTCCGATACGGATTCCACTTGTTACGAATGGGCTTGCTGTGTCAAATGGAATCGTGTTTTTGTTAACTGTGATGCCTACTTCATCAAGTACATGCTCAGCTACTTTACCAGTTAAGCCTAAAGAACGAACATCAATTAATAGAAGGTGGTTGTCTGTTCCACCAGATACTAGTTTAATTCCTTCTTTTTGTAAGCTCTCACCTAAAGTTTTCGCGTTCGAAATGATGTTTGCTGCATATTCTTTGAAGCTGTCTTGTAACACTTCACCGAAAGCAACAGCTTTTGCAGCGATTACGTGCATTAATGGACCACCTTGAATTCCAGGGAAGATCGACTTGTCGATTTTCTTACCCCATTCTTCGCTAGTAAGGATCATTCCACCACGAGGACCACGTAATGTTTTATGAGTAGTTGTTGTTACAAAATCAGCGTAAGGAACTGGATTTTGGTGAAGGCCAGCTGCTACTAAACCAGCGATATGAGCCATATCGACCATTAAGTATGCGCCCACTTCATCAGCGATTTCTCTGAACTTTTTAAAATCGATTGCACGAGGGTAAGCACTCGCACCAGCAACGATCATTTTTGGTTTATGCTCTAAAGCTTTTTGGCGTACGATGTCATAGTCGATCGTTTGTGTTTGCTCGTCCACTCCGTATTCCACGAAGTTGTATTGAACACCACTGAAGTTAACCGGGCTTCCGTGAGTTAAGTGACCACCATGTGATAAGTTCATCCCAAGAACTGTGTCACCTTGCTCAAGAGCCGTAAAGTAAACTGCCATATTGGCTTGAGCACCTGAGTGAGGTTGTACGTTTACATGCTCAGCACCGAAGATTGCCTTTGCGCGGTCACGAGCGATGTCTTCTACCACATCAACATGCTCACAGCCACCGTAGTAACGCTTGCCTGGATAGCCTTCTGCATACTTGTTTGTTAAAACCGATCCTTGTGCTTCCATTACCGCTTCACTTACAAAGTTTTCTGATGCAATTAGTTCAATCTTTGTTCTTTGACGTCCTAATTCGTCTTGAATAGCTTGTAAAACTTGCGTATCTTGCTGTGCTAAATGCTTCATCCGTAATCCCCCTTATATGTTAAAAACTAATTTATATAGCAGTTTTGAAAATTCCTACTTCATCTTAACACAACCTCCATATGACAGGCACGAAAAAAATTATTTTGTAAGCGTTATTTTCGTCTTTTTCCAACATTTTTCGCTAATCGAAAGAAAAAAGCCTCTGCAAAATCTGCAAAAGCTTTATGAACAAGACTCATTACCCTTCGAATGTTCGTATATTGCTCGAGCCCCTCCAATTAACTTCGGGCGGGTACGAGCCAGCGTTACATGTGCACTCCCAAGCTCAGAAATCGACGCTCGAACCGGAACGGCAACATGCTTTATATGCATCCCAATAAAAGTATCCCCAATATCGATTCCCGCATCCGCCTGAATAAACTCAACGACTACCGGTTCAGAAAAATGATTATAGGCATATGTAGCCATCGCTCCACCAGCTTGTCTAACCGGAACAACGGACACTTCCTCCCAACCCTTTTGATCAGCAGTCGCTCGTTCAACAACTAGGGCACGATTTAAATGCTCACAACACTGAAAAGCAAGGGCTACTCCTGTTTGTTGACTGAATTCACGAAGACCTGAAAAAATTAGCTCAGCCACTTCATTAGTACCCGCTGTACCAATTTTCTCCCCAATCACCTCGCTCGTGCTACATCCAATCACAAGAACATGTTTGCTTGTTAACACTACTTGGTCCGAAAAATCTGCTAAAATCGTTTGCAGCTGGTTTTTCCAAATGGACAAATCACTTGTCATTTGTACCCCTCCATCGACTTACTTGCTTTTCTCGTAATCGCTTATTTTCCCAATTCTGTTTGCATGTCTTCCGCCTTCAAATTCTGTTTCAAGCCAGGCAAGGGCAATTTCACGTGCCAATCCAGGTCCGATGACTCTTTCTCCCATCGCTAGCATATTGCTGTCGTTATGCTGTCGAGTTGCCTTGGCACTAAATACGTCATGAACAAGAGCACAGCGAATGCCGTTTACTTTGTTTGCAGCAATGCTCATTCCAATTCCTGTCCCACAAATCAAGATTCCACGATCGTATTCCCCATTTGCCACCTTTTGCGCAACCGGCAAAGCAAAATCTGGATAATCGACTGATGTATCACATTCACAGCCAAAATCTTCATATTGAATACCAATTTCATCCATAAGACTTTTAATTTCTTCTCGAATATTTACGCCACCGTGATCAGATGCAATTGCTACCTTCATCGTTACGCCTCCCATTTGTAAAAACTACCTTTATTTTGACATAACCTTATATAAAGATAAAGCTTGTGGTTCTAAAAAATAAGACTCTGCATCCGTTTGCAGAGTCCACATGTTCCTACATCTTAAATCTAGTAATCGTTCCTTTAAGTTTAACCGCCTGCTCATTCAACTCGTGGGCAAGGCGCTCCACATTGTCGATCACCTCTGTTTGCTGTCCTACAGTTACCGCAACCTCTGTTGCTCCTGCTGATGTTTCTTCAGCTATCGCAGCCACTTCCTGTGATTGCGTAGCGGTGTGCTGAATTCCTTCCATTTGCTGGTCAACAAGGGTTGAAATTTTTTCTACTGCAGACGCCATTTGAACGACTGTTCTTGTCATTTCTTCAATTGCATGATTGGTAGAATTGCCTTTTTCAGCTTGTCCAAGTGCCGTATCTACTTGATTTGTAATTTGTGATACCACATTGCGTACTTCACTCTGTATATTTTGAATTAGCTGGGAAATTCCTTGAACTGCTTTTGCACTCTCATCCGCAAGCTTACGAACTTCGTCTGCCACAACAGCAAAGCCTTTTCCATGTTCACCTGCCCGAGCTGCTTCAATTGATGCGTTAAGAGCTAGAAGGTTAGTCTGGGCCGCTATATCTCCAACCAATTGGATAATTTGTTCCACTTGCGACGCATTTTCCTCTAGTTTTTTGACTGAGACTAGCGACTGTTTATTATCCTCAGCAAGCGTTTGAATGCCTGATACTAGCGAGAAAATCACCTTTTTAGAATGCCCAAGCTCCTCTACCATCTCACTGGAGATTTTTTTCGACTGCTTTGCCGTTAATTGGACTTCCTCCGCAAGATGAGTGACTTCATCAATCGAACTAGCCGTATTTTGCGTCGCAGCCGCTGAGTTTTCTGCTCCTAGCGAGATTTCATTGACCGTTCGATCGATCATTTCTGCTCTCTCTGCCGCTACGGCACTTTCTTTTGAGATGGCAATGACCTTTTCATTCGTTTGCTTGAAGTTCTCATCAATGGTTTGGACCATATCACGTAAGTTAAACAGCATATGATTAAACGCGACACCTAGCGAGCGAATTTCGTCATCCGATTGAGATAACTCTACATCCTCACCAATATTCCCGTGCGCTGCTTTTAGTGTGACACGCTCTAATTTTTGAAGGGGCTTAATAATAAAACCTGCCGCTAAAAACGCTAAAATCCCAGACCAGATGATTCCCATTAAATAAGTGATAATGGAAAAACCCGCTTTATTCATTCCAATCACATCCTGAATGATCGGAAATAGAACATCAATAAATAACGCACTCGTTGTATACGTGATTACCGCTAAAATGGTTGTAAATAATACAAGCTTTTTCCTAAGTCCAAACTTGAACGCCTTTTTTTCCCACATAAAGCCTTCCCCCTGGTTGTATTACGATAATTTGTGTAAGCTTTTTTCAATTAATTGTTTTAGCTCTTCGAATGTGTGTTGATAAACAGACAGAGATCCACCATAAGGATCACTCACATCCCCAAATCCACCAGCAAACTCTTTCAGTGTAAAGGTTTTCACTTGTGCTGATGGGAATGTAGCAACAATATTTGCTTTATGACCCGCTGTCATCGTTAAAATATACGTAGCCCACTCTACCTGCTGTTCTGTTAATAAAGAGGATTGATGGTCATGTTCAATCTGCTGAGTGTCTAGTACTTTTTTTGCATATGGAGATGCATCGCTTTCATTCATAGCAAATACTCCAGAAGAACGAACTTCTACTCCGGGTATGTTTTTACTTTTTAAAATGGCCTCTGCCATCGGACTTCTGCATGTGTTTCCGGTACATACAAACAATACATTTATCATAATGCTTCTCTCCTCTTTCTTTATTATATGACATTATTCCTTATTACTAAAGTCTGATTTTACGCATTCCCATCCTCTATTATTAACAGAAAAAGGCATTTTCGTTAAGAAAATACCTTTTTCACTATGGATTTTTATTGTATTAGAATGGTAGCAATAATTTAATCCCGAAGGCAAGCAAGATCGTGCCTCCTAATGCTTCACTATATGTGCCAAGCCATCCTTGAACTTTACGTCCTATGAGAAGACCTAACCAAGTTAAAATAGTCGCTCCTATTCCGAAGCAAGTCAGAACTAGAAAGGTTTTGGCACCATAGATACCTAGAGTCAACCCCACTGAAAAGCTATCAAGACTCACACTTAGTGCAAATACAAGTAATCCAAAACCTACCGGAGTGATAAAGGAACTGTCGTCTTCCCTAAAGCATGACCAAAGCATTTGCAATCCTAATACAATTAAAAGGCCTCCGCCGCAATAAGCAGCAAATGCACCGAACTGCTCGGACAAAAATCTTCCTGCAATCATCCCTAATAACGGCATCCAAATATGGAATAACCCGATGGTGATTCCTATTTTTAAAATTTGCCGAAGGCCGAGCCTGAACATTCCCATTCCCAAGCCCACTGAAAATGCATCCATTCCTAGTGCAAATGCCATTATTATTAGTGTGATCAATTCTCCAACCATTGATGACATACTTTCGCCCCCTTGGACTTGCTAATTCAGCATATGCACGTCCAAAAGGGTTTAGAATGAGAAAATCGTTTTATTCAATGATCTGGTTGCCTGCCGCTTTCAATAGCCGGTTCATAATCGCTTCTCCCACACCTGTGGAAGGAAACATTTCACTAAAAATAATGTCTACCTCTCTATTGTCAAACGATCGTAACACATCGTATAAAGAGCTTGCCACAGTTGCTAGATTTTCTCTTGTTCCACAAAAAATCACTTCATCTGCTTGGAAAAAGCCCTCATTTTCTATGGTCGTTAACACGCCGACCTTTCGACCTTCTCTTCTTTCTTTTTCAATAAGTTGCTGAAGCTTGTTTCTGTCTCCTTTTACTAAAAAAAGAGGTGATTTTGGTGCATAATGACGATACTTCATGCCAGGAGATTTCGGCGCTTCGTTCTGATCCTTTAGAGCTGGGTCCACTCGAACCTCACCTACTACTCGTTCAAGCTCCTCCCTTGTCACTCCGCCCGGCCTTAGAATAATCGGTATCTCTTCTGTGCAATCAATGACGGTGGATTCCACTCCAACTCCTGTCGCTCCGCCGTCGACAATGCCAGCGATTTTTCCATTCAAATCCTCTAGCACATGTGATGCTTTCGTTGGACTCGGTTTTCCTGAACTGTTCGCGCTTGGCGCTGCAATCGGAACTCCCGCTTCTTTTATCACCGCTAAAGCAACGGGATGATTTGGCATCCTAACTGCCACTGTGGATAAGCCCGCTGTTGCTAGCTGTGACAACTCAGAGGTCTTTTTTTCAAAGATGATCGTAAGCGGGCCAGGCCAAAATTCGTTTATTAGCTTGTTGGCCTTTTTCGGTATGTGAGTAACAAATTCATTTAGTTGATCTCTGTCGGCAATGTGAATAATCAGTGGATTATCGCTCGGGCGACCCTTTGCTTCATATATTTTCTGAATCGCTTTATCCGAATGGGCATTTCCTCCGAGTCCATATACCGTCTCAGTTGGAAATGCGACCACTTCATTTTCTCTTAAAAGTGTTGCAGCCTGTGCAATTTGTGGATAGTTTTTTTGATTATCCACATTTTTATCCACTGACCATAGCTTTGTTTGTATGTTTTCCACCTTGAGTATTTCTCCCTATTTTTCTTGTAATACGTAAGAAAGTATAAAAGAAGATGGTGTATAACTCAAGTTTTATCCACAAATTGTGTACAACATTTGCTATTTTGTGGGTAACTTTGTGGATTAATCCAGTTTTAATTCCATGAACAACGAGTTATCCACAGTTAAGATATGTTGCACATGAGCGGATTCGAATATTTTCTCATGAAGCGCTTCCTTATCCACCTGTTGAAAACCCATCATCTCGAAAAATTGGACAGATCCCTTTTTATTTGTGGCTAAGTATAGTGACTGCATCTGTTTTTCTTTCGCCAATAATAGCATTTGTTCAAAAATTAATAGCAATTCCTTTTCACTCGCCTGTGAAGTGATGGCTAAAGATCGTAATAACCCGACAGGTCCATGTGGTTCGATTCCGAGAGTCGCTTGAATATTGCCAGCTTCATCTTCTAATAGAAGAAAAAAATCCACAGCCTCTTCTACTCCATCTGTTCCCAAGTTAGCCTTCTCTAAAAAGTTTACTAGTTTCTTTACATCCTCTACTTGTGCACAACGAACCATCGTTTCCACCCAAATCACCTCTATTTTTTTCTTGTTACTCTATGAATATGAAAAGGTAGAAAAAGTAGAACTAGATTTGAGGATAATTTTTTAAGGTAGGAAAAAGAAACGCAAATAAGTTCACAGGATAGCAAATATATATTTGAAATCGCAAATATATTTCTAGAATTGCAAGTAAATCTGCAAAATCGCAAATATAATCCCAGAATCGCAAGTAAATCTGCAAAATCGCAAATATAATCCCAGAATCGCAAGTAAATCTACAAAATAGCAAATATAATCCTAGAATCGCAAATAAATCTGTAAAATAGCAAATATAATCCCAGAATCGCAAATAAATCTGTAAAATAGCAAATATAATCCCAGAATCGCAAGTAAATCTGCAAAAAAGCCAAAGAATTCTTATGAGACACAGGAAATTTCATTAAAAAAAGCACAACCACGACGGCTGCGCCCCATTTTCTTATGAAAAGATCTTATCCCATAGCTCTACAAGGAAAAACTTCACTTCAACTTCTTGTTCATCCTTCTTTTCTTCTACAAAAACAGGCTCTTTATCTGATTGAACTTTAGCTTCTACTTTTGCTTCTTTTTCTTCTTGTTCATCCACGCCTTCTTTTACAGCTACGGAATTGGAGAAGTCTAGGAAGCATAGAGGCGGGAATAGCACACACCACCAGTTCGCTCCTTCTCCTGATCCTAATGTAATTAATACTGCTTCGTACTCACCTGCTGGATACAAGAACTCTCCATATAACTTTGTTGGAAACTCTACTTTTCCGAAATTTGTTTTTACGCTTTGGTTGGATCCATTCTTTTCTAGTACTTCTTCTGCAATCGCCTTGATTTCTGGTAAGCGGGATTGAATTAAGTCGCGGGCTGCTTCTACGGAAGTTAATTCTGCAACCCATTCGGTGATTGCTGCGTTTACTTCATCTCGAACTTCACGCTTGAGTTCTTGATCTACTTCTAGATCACTGTTTGCTAGGATTCGTAAGCGAATGGCCTCATTTGGGATGACAATCGCTTCGTTGGCTGTGACTTCATTTTTTGGTATGTATAAACTTAGTAATGTTCCTATGGATAATATGATTATATATAATTTCGCAAGTGTTTTTGTTTTCATTTACTAGCACCATCCCTTCACTATCAACAGTGTGGACAAGATGCGTTCATCTTAAACTAGTAAATTGAAAAAATTTAATAGAACAATTGGGTTGTTGATTTCCGCTCCAGGCGCTTGCTTTCCGGGGGGCATTCGCCGAGCCTCCTCGTCGCTTCGCTCCTGCGGGGTCTCGCCTGTAATGCTAATCCCCCAGGAGTCAAGCGCCTTCCGCTCCAATCAACAGAGCGTTTTTAATAGAGTTCCTTATATCATATAAAAAACGACTCAGCCATCAGAAACCGATTGAGTCATTTTCAAATCAAAATCCAATTTCCGCAAAAACCATCCGGTCTTTACCATTGATATCATAAACGACCTCGACCAATGCATTTGGGAATGTTTGTTGAAGCATCCCACTGACGGCTTCGGATTGTCCGGCTCCTATTTCAAATCCCACTAAGGCTTTGTTTTTTACCACTTGAGGAAGTTCGTTCATAAAACGGCGGTATAAGTCCAAGCCGTCTTCTCCTGCGAATAAGGCTCGGTGTGGTTCGTGCTTGGTCACAACGACCGACATCTCCTTCTCATCTCCAAGTGGAATATAAGGAGGATTAGAGAGAATCACGTCGAACTTCGAGCCAGACTCTATAAAAGGCAAGAGCAAGTCTCCTTTTAAGAATTCAATCTCGGCTCCAAGCTCCTCGGCATTTTTTCGAGCAACTGTCAGTGAGGTTTCGGCAATATCAGTTGCTGTCACCTGAATAGCTGGACGCTCCAGCTTCATGGTAATCGCGATCGCTCCGCTACCTGTTCCGATATCAACCAGCTGAATCGGCTCCTCACCGAACAACCTCTTAATACGGTCTAATGAACCATACACCAGCTCTTCGGTTTCCGGTCTTGGAATCAATACCTCTTGACTAACAGAAAAGCGACGACCATAAAACTCTTCATAACCGATCATGTATTGTACAGGAATTCCTCCGCCGTGCTTTCTGACTGATTCAACAAACTGCTTCCATAATGCTTCTTCAACCACATCATGCAAACTCGCCAAAAGGCTTGACCGTGACATATTCATATAATGGCGAAGCAATAATTCCCCCGCGTTTTCGTCGCGATCATGCTCCTTTAAAAAAGAAGAAGCCCAAGCGAGGGCTTCGAATACTTTTTTACTCATTAGATGCTTCTTCCAGCTTTCTTGATTGCTCTTCCACAATTAACGCTTCAAGTACTTCATCAAGCTTTCCTTGTAAAATTTGATCAAGCTTTTGAATCGTTAACCCGATGCGGTGGTCAGTCACACGGTTTTGCGGGAAGTTATACGTACGGATACGCTCAGAACGGTCACCTGTTCCAACCGCTGATTTACGAACTTGGTCGTACTCAGCTTGTGCTTCACGTTGGAATTTATCGTACACGCGGGCACGAAGTACCTTCATCGCTTTTTCCTTGTTTTTAATCTGTGACTTTTCGTCCTGACACGAAACAACAACACCTGTAGGAATATGCGTTAAGCGAACGGCTGACATCGTTGTATTAACGGACTGTCCGCCCGCACCACTTGATGCGAAGGTATCTGTACGAATATCTTTATCATGAATTTCTACTTCTAATTCTTCTGCTTCTGGTAATACCGCAACTGTTGCTGTTGAAGTATGAATACGTCCGCCTGATTCTGTTTCCGGAACACGCTGTACGCGGTGAGCTCCGTTTTCGAACTTTAGCTTCGAGTAAGCACTAGTACCATTAATCATAAAAATGATTTCTTTATAGCCACCAACGCCCGTTGTGTTGGCATCCATCACTTCTGTTTTCCAGCCTTGCGATTCTGCATATCTAGAGTACATGCGGTACAGGTCACCTGCGAATAAGGCTGCTTCATCTCCACCAGCCGCTCCACGAATTTCCATGATAACGTTTTTGTCATCGTTTGGATCCTTTGGAATCAACAAGATACGCAGTCGAGCTTGAAGCTCTTCCATGCGGTCTTCTAATTCACCTAATTCTTCCTTAACCATTTCACGCATATCTGCATCGAGCTTTTCTTCAAGCATAGCTTTTGCGTCTTGAAGCTGCTCTTTTACATCTTTATACTCACGATACGCTTCGACAGTTGCAGATAAATCTGACTGCTCCTTCGAGTACTCGCGTAATTTTTTAGAATCATTTACGATCTCTGGGTCACTTAAAAGCTCATTCAGCCTTTCATAGCGATCCTCTACTGATTGAAGACGATCAAACAAAGTCCTTCACCTCTTATATTAGTCACGCGTGGTTACACGCTAGTTATTCCGAATATCTATAAATGCTTAACATTTCTATTATAGTATAGGTGAAACACCTCGTCAAAACCATCCTTCCATAGAAAAATAACATGCCCTTTGGGACATGTTATGAGCGGTCTTCTTTGACCTGTACTTCGATTTCATAACGAGGGACAGCTTTTACAAGCATTTTGTGTAATCGTGCTTCTGCATCCACTCGTTCCTGACGGGACATTTGCCCTTTTTTATAAGCGGTCACCCACAGACGATTTCCATTCACCCAAATCGATCCCGCTTCGAACTCATTGGTAGCATTCACCGTTTCTCTCGCTTTATCAATATAACCATCGTAATCCACTCGGCCACCATCGGTATTTAAAAAGTTTGGATTTTGATCGCTTCGCTGCCACCCTCTTGACTGAGTGTTATCTTGCCCAGTATCTTTATTAGCCACAAACGATCTTCCCGCACGATCCTCCTGCTGATCATACAAGCCCTTCGGATTATTATTACAAGCTGTTAAAACCAAAACCGTCAAAAGTATAAAAAGCCACCTTTTCACTGTCAACACCTCCTATGGATAGTGTTGCAAATATTGGTGATAATACTCACGCTAATTATTTCCGGTTGTTCTTTTACCGTTTTATTATAATTTACTTCAATGGGGTCATGGAGAATGCTCCTCAGTTACCGTTTCTACCTCATTTGTTCTCTAATGGGCACTGAAACCGCTGCTCTCTTACCATTTCAACCCCTTCTTCCCTCCAACGGGCACTGAAACCGCTGCTCTCTTACCATCACAACCCCTTCTCCCCTCCAACGGGCACTGAAACCGCTGCTCTCTTACCATCACAACCCCTTCTCCCCTCCAACGGGCACTGAGAACCAAAAAATCCACCCTTACACATGGGTGGATACAATGATTTATAATTTCGACTGTGTAAAGTCCGCAGGTTCGATTACGTTTGGTGATTTTGGTACTTCATGGTGGTGGCGACAGCGCGGTTCATATGCTTCTGATGCACCTACCAGGATAATTGGGTCATCGTAAGAGGCTGGCTCTCCGTTAATTAGTCGTTGCGTTCGACTAGCTGGTGATCCGCAAACGGCACATACTGCTTGCAGCTTTGTTACTAGCTCTGCGATAGCCATTAATGCTGGCATGACAGTAAATGGCTCGCCACGGAAGTCTTGATCCAAGCCTGCAGCCACCACTCGATGGCCACTATCAGCTAAGTGCTGAATGACTTTTACTACTTCGTCATCGAAAAATTGAACTTCATCAATGGCGATCAAATCGATTTCAGGATCAATATGCTGAAAAATCTCTGTTGAATGTGCGATTGGACGCGCAATAAACGATGTACCATTGTGAGAGACAACAGCTTCATCACTGTATCTATTATCAATTTTCGGCTTAAAAACGGCAATGTTTTGTTTGGCAAACTGGGCTCTTCTTACGCGACGAATCAGTTCTTCTGACTTTCCAGAGAACATGCTGCCACAAATCACTTCTACCCAACCATGGTGCTTCATTACATACATAAACGGCCTCTCCTTCCGCTTCGCTCTCTATTTTAAAGTAGACAGTTTTTACGTAAATTATCCTTTTCACTGTCTAACTATGTACGTTCATTTTCATAAAAAAACAGGCAAGGTCTGAAATCTTCTTGCCTGTTTCTTTTCTTATTAAGAATTAGCTTTAATTCCGTATTTCTTGTTGAAACGGTCAACACGTCCGCCTGCTTCAGCAAACTTTTGACGTCCTGTGTAGAATGGATGACATTCTGAGCAAGTTTCGATACGTAGTTCTTTCTTTACTGAACCAGTTTCGAATGTGTTGCCACATGCACAAGATACCGTTACTTTTTTATAGTTAGGATGAATTCCTTCTCTCATTACCTTTCATCTCCTTTTGCCCTGAGTCGTTCGAAACAGAGTTATTCATACACACAAGGTGTAATGGAAAAACACACTGATGTTATTATAACAAGCAGATATCGGTTTTGCAACATGGGATTTATTCCCTATGAATTCCTTTTTGCTTTCATCTCTTCGTCAAGCTTCGCAAAGAACTCTTCATTCGACTTCGTTTGCTTCAGCTTACGTAAAAATTTATCCACAAAGTCAGGCGTATCTGACATCGATTTACGGATGGCCCATAGCTTATCCAGATGATCCTTCGGAATAAGCAGTTCTTCCTTACGAGTTCCGGAACGACGAATGTCAATTGCAGGGAAAATACGGCGTTCAGCTAGACCGCGATCTAGGTGAAGCTCCATATTACCTGTTCCTTTAAATTCTTCATAAATCACATCATCCATACGAGATCCTGTGTCCACAAGCGCTGTGGCAAGGATGGTTAAGCTTCCACCTTCCTCAATGTTACGCGCGGCACCGAAGAATCGTTTTGGACGGTGGAAAGCAGCAGGGTCAATCCCCCCTGATAAGGTACGGCCACTTGGAGGTATGACAAGATTGTACGCACGAGCAAGACGAGTAATACTGTCCATAAGGATAATCACGTCACGCTTATGCTCCACTAGACGCATGGCACGCTCTAGTACAAGCTCGGCCACTTTAATATGGTTTTCAGGGACTTCGTCAAACGTTGAGCTTACCACATCGCCAGCAACCGAACGTTCGATGTCAGTTACCTCTTCCGGACGCTCATCGATTAACAGAACAATCAGCTCTGCTTCTGGATGATTCGTCGTGATGCTATTGGCAATTTGCTTTAGTAGCATCGTTTTTCCGGCCTTTGGAGGAGCAACGATCAATCCACGCTGACCAAAACCGACAGGAGAAATAAGGTCCATAATTCTCGTGCTCACATGCTTTGGTGACGTTTCAAGCTTCATTTGACGGTCAGGATATAAAGGTGTTAACGCAGGGAAATGAACGCGTTCCTTTGCTGATTCCGGATCATCTCCGTTAACCGCACCAACCTGTAAAAGTCCGAAATAACGTTCGTTTTCCTTTGGTGGACGAACTTTACCAGATACTTTATCCCCATTTCTAAGGTCAAAACGTCTAATTTGTGAAGCTGAAATATAAATATCCTCTGAACTTGGGGAGTAGTTGATAGGTCGTAGGAAACCGAAGCCTTCAGACTGAATGATTTCAAGGACACCTTCCATAAAGAAAAAGCCTTCTGATTCCGCACGTGCTTTTAAAATGGCAAAAATAAGTTCTTTTTTTGTTAGCTTGCTATAATAAGACACTTTAAAGGTCTTAGCTAGCTCATAAAGCTCTTTTAGCTTCATATTTTCCAGGCTTGAAATTGTTAATTCCATTAGTACACCACTCTTTTATAAAATAAGTTGTTCCACCACAGGCTTTATGAAATTGTTCGATAAAATGGATGGAAAGAATTGAATGTTTGAGGCTTTCTAGAAGTATAAGAAGAGATAGAGAAAGTTATATTCTATAAAGACACGGCTTATTCATGTAAGCCTTTTAAAAAACAATTTCTATTTTACCCTTTTTTTTCATTATTAATCAATATTATTTTTTATAGGGAAGTTATTCGTAAGGAGGGTAATTATAAAAAAGGCAGACGAAAGCAGGTCTGCCTTCTTTCTTTTTTTCTTTATCTATTGATAGGTTTATGCGTTCTTCAATTGTTCTAGCTCTTCTTTTGTCATCGCTTCACGCCAGATGGTTGCACCAAGTCCATTTAATTTTTCGACAAGATGACTGTACCCACGGTCAATATGTTCAAGGCCTGTTACTTCTGTTACTCCTTCAGCCATCAACCCGGCGATCACTAAAGCAGCTCCCGCTCGTAGGTCACTAGCCTTCACTTTGGCACCTTGAAGTTTGACAGGACCGTGAATAATCGCTGAGCGACCTTCTACTTTGATGTTTGCATTCATTCTTCTTAATTCATCGATATGCTTAAAGCGAGCTCCATAAATCGTATCCGTCACCATGCTTGTCCCAACAGCACTAGTTAACAACGAGGTTAGTGGCTGCTGCAAGTCAGTAGGGAAACCTGGATAGACTAATGTTTTAATATCGACCGCTTTAAAGGATTCGGCTTTTCCTACAAATACTTGGTCATCGCTTGTTTCGATCGGTACACCCATTTCACGAAGCTTCGCAATTAAAGACTCTAAGTGTTGAGGAATAATATTATCTATTAACAGCCCATCTCCTACTGCCGCACCAAGAATTAAATACGTACCCGCCTCAATACGGTCAGGAATAATCGTATGCTGACAGCCATGAAGCTCGTCCACTCCGTCAATACGAATGACGTCTGTTCCTGCTCCTTTAATTTTTGCCCCCATATTCGTGAGTAACGTAGCCACATCAATGATTTCCGGCTCTTTTGCCGCATTTTCAATGATCGTACGCCCTTTCGCTCGAACAGCCGCAAGCATAATATTGATCGTTGCACCAACACTCACCACGTCCAAATAAATTCTTGCTCCACGAAGCTCATCCGCACGTAGATAGATCGCACCTTGCTCATTGGTCACAGTTGCACCTAGCGCTTCAAAGCCTTTAATATGTTGGTCAATCGGTCTTGGCCCTAAATGACAGCCACCAGGCAACCCGATTACTGCCTTTTTAAAACGACCTAGCATGGCACCCATTAAATAATAGCTTGCTCGAAGTTTCTTCACCTTTCCGTTTGGCAAAGGCATAGAGATCATTTCAGAAGGGTCCACCCACATTTCATTGTTGGTAAAAGAAACCTTCCCTCCGATTTCCTCGAGCAATCCTTGTAAAATCTGAACATCGGAAATATCAGGTAATCCTTCAATCGTTACTGGTGAATCGGCTAAAATGGTCGCTGGAATGAGTGCGACTGCACTGTTTTTGGCACCACTTATACGAACGGTTCCCTTTAAAGGGTCTCCACCGGCAATCATCAGCTTATCCATCGTTGACTCCCTTCTAAGCCATATCAATTCACACAGAATACGTGTTATATCTTGTACTGATGTGGCTCATCTTTTTTATTTTTCCATATATGCTTTTTCGAAAAATCTATACGAGGTATATTCTTCCACTAAAAAAATACAAAAAACGACATATACCAACTTAACTTATAGTTTACACGAAATTTCAAACTTCATGTATGGAATTATAAAAAAGTTATAAATAGGAATTATTTCCTACTCATTAATTCTCTCTATTTTTCCAATCTGCTAAAAAGGCTTCGATGCCTTTATCAGTTAGTGGATGATTAAATAATTGCATGATTACTTTGTATGGTATCGTAGCAATATGCGCCCCGCGTAGAGCTGCATCTGTCACGTGTTGCGGATGACGGATCGAAGCAGCAATAATTTCTGTTTCTAAACCATGAACCGCGAAAATATCTGCAATTGTTGAGATTAAATCAAGACCGTTGAAACCGATATCATCTAATCGACCAACAAAAGGAGATACATATGTAGCCCCAGCTCTTGCTGCTAGCAATGCTTGGTTTGCACTAAAAATTAATGTTACGTTTGTCTTGATGCCTTCTTTAGAAAAAGTCGATACCGCCTTTAAACCTTCTGGTGTCATTGGCACTTTAATTGTAATATTTGGAGCAATGGCAGCTAGCTCGCGACCTTCACGAATCATACCTTCTGCACCAAGCGCGATGACTTCTGCACTAACCGAACCTGGAACTAATGCCGTAATCTCACGAAGACGGTCTTCAAATGAAACATTTTTTTCCTTAGCTACTAATGATGGATTTGTTGTAACCCCTGCAACAAATCCTAAAGAATACGCTTCTCTAATTTCATCCATATTTGCTGTATCAATAAAAAATTTCACCTGTCCCACTCCCTTTTACATTATTCGACTTTTTTTTCAAAATGACATCAATACAATTGAAACCGCCCTTTTCAAGAAAAGGCGGTTTCAACTTATGAAGCAAATAAATTCGATTACGCTCTACCTGAAGAACCGAATTCACGCATTTTGCCGATAACTGTTTCTTTAATCGCATCGCGAGCTGGTCCTAAGTATTTACGTGGATCGTATTCATCTGGTTTCGCTGCTAACACTTCACGAACTGTTTTTGCAGAAGCAATTTGGTTCTCAGTATTTACATTAATTTTTGCTGTTCCAAAAGAGATTGACTTTTGGATGTCAGCTGTTGGGATTCCTGTTCCACCGTGTAGAACTAATGGTACTCCAGTAGCTGCACCGATTTCTTCCATTTCTTTGAAGCCTAGGTTAGGTTCACCTTTGTAAGGTCCGTGAACAGAACCAAGTGCTGGAGCCAAGCAATCGATACCAGTACGAGATACTAGTTCTTTACACTCTTGAACGTCAGCATAGATAACACCTTCAGCAACAACATCATCCTCTTGTCCGCCAACTGTTCCAAGCTCAGCTTCAACAGATACACCTTTTGAATGAGCATACTCAACTACTTTAGTTGTAGTTTCGATATTCTCTTCGAAAGGATGGTGAGATGCATCAATCATTACTGATGTAAAACCAGCATCGATTGCTTCCTTACATTTATCAAAGCTTGAACCGTGGTCTAAGTGGATAGCCACAGGTACAGTGATTTTGTAATCTTCTAAAAGACCTTCTACCATTTTTACAACTGTTTTGAAGCCACCCATGTAACGAGCTGCACCTTCTGAAACCCCAAGGATTACTGGTGATTTTTCAGCTTCAGCCGCTTGTAAAATTGCTTGTGTGAACTCAAGGTTGTTCAAGTTGAATTGTCCTACTGCATACCCTTCAGCTTTTGCTTTCTTGAGCATGTCTGTCATAGATACTAAAGGCATTCTTCTTCCTCCTATTCATGATGACCTTTTATAGACAGGTTCCCTATTAGAGTTTTCCCTAAACAATTAACGTTATGTAAATTGAGAGCCTGACTTTGATTGATCATCCGCTAAATTCATTTGTAATCATACCAAATAAAAAATAGAAATGCTATCAATCTTGGTCACTTTTATAGGATGTCATAAAATAGATGAAATGCAATCGCTACCATTTGTATATTTTGCCAAACTTTGCGAAAATCAACTATTTTTTACTGGTAAATACTTCTTAACGGCCGCACGAATATCATCAATATCAAAAGGTTTTGCAAAATGAGTGAGTGCTCCAAGATCCTTCGCTTCCTGAATCATATCTAGCTCCCCATAAGCAGTCATAATGATGACACGAATATCTTTTTCAATAACTTTCATTCTCTTTAATATTTCAATACCGTCCATGCCAGGAATTTTCATATCTAGTAAAACAAGATCTGGCGGGTTTTTCGTCACGATTTCAAGAGCTTGTACTCCATTTGCCGCTTGGAATGTTTCGTAGCCTTCCTTTTGTAGCACTTCATTTAACAGAATTCTAATACCAAATTGATCATCTACTATTAATATTTTGCCTTTCATGAAAAGCCACCCTCTTTTTCTGGATTTTTAATTTTTGTATGTAAATAAACGATTAGGACTATCCACCTTCATGTAGTTCGATACACCACTTAATTTCTCCTGCTAACATTTTACATCAAAATCATATAAATTTTTACAGTTTGTGATTTTACCTTCCTTGTCCGTTTCTTTTATAATATATGAAGATTACGATTTGGAGGCCTTTTATGTTAAAAATGTTCACAACCCAATTAACTGGATTATTTAAAAAAATCCAAGATAAAGAAGACCTTTCCATAGAGGATGGCGCAAGACTTCTTGCCCAAGCACTTATTGGAGATGGCCATATATTTATTTATGCCGAAGATGAGCTTTCTGCCGTCCAAGCCGAAGCTATTCATAGCAAGGAGCCTTTGCAGCGCGCTCGTGTGCTTGAAGGTTTGGCACAAATAGATCAGGTGACAGTGGCTGATCGTGTATTGGTTTTGTCTAGAACCATTCACGATGATCGCGCAGTCGCTATCGGGAAAGCTCTTGAAGAAAAAGGAATTCCGTTTGTGTCCGTTGCTACTGTTGATGAAGGTAAAGGTGAGCCACTGAATGATTTCGCTCACGTTCATATCGATCTTCAATTAAAAAAGGGACTGCTTCCCGATGAGGAAGGAAACCGCTATGGCTACCCCGCTTCCATGGCCGCCCTATACGTTTATTATGGATTAAAATTTACGATTGATGAGATTATGGAAGAATACTAATAGAAAAGCGGATGCGACGGTCCTCACTTTTCTTTTGGGGATCAGGTTAAGCACCCGAGCTGATAAATAGACGGACAAATTCCGCTTAATTAGTCATTCTTATTAAAAAAGGCTTAAATAAAAGGAGAGATTCCGCCTATTGGCACAAAAACTTCGAAAATTGGAGATTTTGCTTTGCATAAGCGGAAAACCTACCCTTATTTCCCCCCAAACAAGGCTTCATTCTGCATCTAACCGGAAATTCTCCGCTTATGGAGTGAGGTTTTGTATTCAAAAAAATAAACTCGCCACTTTTGGCGAGTTTTACTTTTTTATATACCCATAATGATGTCAAAACGACTGTCATTTCGGTACGTATTTCCATATTAGTCTCTAGACTTTAATGATGCTTCAACAAAATCTCTGAACAACGGTTGAGGTCTTGTTGGTCTTGAGATAAATTCAGGGTGGAATTGAGATGCAACGAACCATGGGTGGTCAGCAAGCTCAATGATTTCCACTAAGCGACCATCTGGACTAGTACCCGAGAAGATGAAGCCAGCTTGTTCCATTTCTTGACGGAACTGGTTGTTGAACTCATAACGGTGACGGTGACGCTCATACACCACTTCATCATTGTAGGCTGCAAATGCTTTTGTGTTTTCTTCCAGCTTACATGGGAAGATACCTAGGCGCAGTGTTCCACCAAGATCTTCGATATCTTTTTGCTCTGGTAAAAGGTCAATGATTGGGTAATTTGTTTCTGGATTAATTTCCGCAGAATTCGCATCTTTGTGACCAAGCACGTTACGCGCAAATTCAACAGAAGCTAACTGCATACCCAAACAAATTCCAAGGAAAGGTACTTTGTTTTCACGAGCATATTTAATCGTCGTGATTTTCCCTTCAATTCCACGATCTCCGAAACCACCTGGAACAAGAATTCCATCCACATCAGAAAGAAGCTCACGTGCATTTTCCTCATTCACTTCTTCTGCATTAATCCACTTAATATCAATATCCGAATCAAATGCAAATCCAGCGTGCTTTAATGATTCGACAACAGAGATGTACGCATCCTGAAGTTCCACATATTTTCCAACTAGTGCAATACGAGTGGTTTTCGACAGATTACGAACTTTATCTAGTAATGCTAACCATTCAGTCATTTCTGGTTCCGGACTTTGAAGCTTCAAGTGATCGCAAACGATTTGATCCATTTTTTGCTCTTGAAGTGCAATTGGCACGGCATATAATGTGTCTGCATCTTGGCACTCGATGACTGCCTTTGAATCGATATCACAGAATAAAGCGATTTTATCCTTCATATCTTGTGATACTGGCATTTCAGTACGCACAACGATAATGTTTGGCTGAATTCCTAAGCTACGAAGCTCTTTTACACTGTGCTGAGTTGGCTTTGTTTTCATTTCACCAGCTGCTTTAATGTAAGGAATCAGTGTACAGTGGATGTACATCACGTTATCACGGCCGATATCACTCTTGATTTGACGAATCGCTTCAAGGAATGGTAGTGATTCGATATCCCCTACGGTTCCACCAATCTCCGTGATAACCACATCTGCTCCTGTTTCACGGCCGGCACGGAATACGCGCTCTTTAATTTCGTTAGTGATATGCGGAATAACCTGTACCGTTCCACCTAAGTAATCTCCACGGCGCTCTTTCTTTAATACCGTTGAGTAAATTTTTCCAGTTGTCACATTGTTGTACTTGGTTAGGTTAATGTCGATGAAACGCTCGTAGTGACCTAAGTCAAGATCGGTTTCAGCACCATCACCTGTTACGAATACTTCTCCGTGTTGGTATGGGCTCATTGTCCCTGGATCCACGTTAATATATGGATCAAATTTTTGGATTGTTACACTTAAGCCGCGATTTTTTAATAATCGTCCTAAAGACGCTGCTGTGATTCCTTTTCCTAAGGAAGAAACCACTCCACCTGTTACGAAAATATACTTTGTCATCTGTAATCCCCCTCTTAATAAGTTTGTGCATATTTTTAAAATATCAATCCATTACATTGGCAAGGGGATCAAACGATTTTTGAAGACCGATTTTCACACCTGAAAAAGCCTATAAAAAAATAAAAACGCCCCTCCTGCTAGAAATAGCAAGGGGAGCGTGAAATTACGTTTCGATTGTTCCTTTTTAAGGAGCCCAAAAAGTATTCTACCTACAGCTCTGTAAAAAGTCAAGTCGAGATCCTACAAAATTCGACTTAAAGATCCTCGTCGTCCTCAGCATCAAATTCATCTTCTTCAAGGTCTTCATCGTCGTCATCTTCGTCCAGATCAAATTCCTCATCATCTTCGATAAGTTCTTCATCATCGTCTTCTAAATCTTCATCAATGTCATCCTCTAGAAGATCGTCGTCATCATCATCTTCATCATCAAAGTCATCATCCACATCATCATAGTCGAGTTCTTCTTCCTCTAACTCGTCATACTCTTCAATGTCAAGATCCTCGTCTTCGTCGACCACTTTCTTCGCCTTTTTCTTCTTCGGCTTCACTGCTGTTACATGTTCTTCTTCTGTTTGGTCTACTGGATACCAAACGCGAAGACCCCAGCGGTTTTCACCGATCGTCATAAAGCGTCCATCTATATTTAAATCTGTATAAAATTGAGCAATTCTCGCTCTCACTTCATCTTCTGTTAATCCACGTAGCTTTGTAATTTCATCCATTAATTCTTTAAAAGAGACCGGCTGTTTCTTTTCTTTCAGCAATTCAAACGCAATCTCAATTAAGGACATTTCTTGCAACTCTTCTTGAGTAACTTGATTCAAACTCAATATTTGCACTTCCTTTCGCTATGTAAAACACGACAAATAAAATATGTACACAATTATTGCATATTCTTCATTATAAACAAAATATGAACCTTTATGCTAGTTCTATCTAATCGATACCAAACTTTTTAGTACTTGCCCTCGCTTTTTTCCCTCTTTTTCTCCTTAACAAACAATCTGGCGGCTAAAAAAAAGAAAAAAAAGGCCAATAGAAAGAAAGGAATGGCACCTAGCTGCAATGAGTATAGATAAATAGCAGAAACAACAGTAAAAATAACAGCAATAAATTGAAGAAGTTGTTTCAAATATCTCACATCCCGTGAAAATGGTAGGTCCTTTGTTTGAAAAAGACCGTGTTATCTTCTTCTATTATAGTTAAAATTAGGACATTTTAGGTATGAGTTATGTAAAAAAAGTGTAAAGAGCAAAGAGAAAGCGCTAGCTTTCACTTTGCTCTTATTCTTACTACATATTTCTCCGGTATTGCCCTCCAACTTCATACAACGCCCTGGTAATTTGACCGAGGCTTGCTACTTTTACTGTTTCCATTAATTCCTCGAAAATATTGCCGTTTTTAACTGCTGTTTGTTTTAGTTTTTGCAACGCTGCTGTGATTTGGTCTTTGTTTCGCTCATGGAATTCTCGTAAATTTTGAATTTGTAGTTCTTTTTCTTCTTTTGTTGCACGTGCCAGCTCCATATTGTCTGTTTCTTCTTCTGACGGAGGGTTCGGATTCAAATACGTGTTGACGCCGATGATTGGCAACTCTCCCGTATGCTTTTTCATTTCATAGTACATGGATTCGTCTTGAATTTTTCCTCGCTGATATTGGGTCTCCATCGCACCGAGTACTCCCCCACGGTCATTCAATCGCTCGAACTCTTGAAGAACCATTTCCTCGACTAGGTCCGTGAGTTCCTCCACAATAAACGACCCTTGAAGAGGATTTTCATTTTTCGATAAGCCATGTTCTTTTGTAATAATCATTTGAATCGCCATCGCGCGACGAACCGACTCTTCTGTTGGGGTTGTAATCGCTTCATCGTATGCATTCGTGTGAAGTGAGTTACAGTTGTCCTGAAGTGCCATAAGTGCTTGAAGGGTCGTTCGAATATCGTTAAAATCAATTTCCTGCGCATGAAGGGAGCGGCCGCTTGTTTGAACATGATACTTCAGCTTTTGACTACGCTCATTCGCCCCGTACTTTTCTCTCATTACAGTCGCCCAAATACGACGGGCAACCCGCCCAATCACTGTATATTCAGGATCGAGCCCATTAGAGAAAAAGAAGGATAAATTTGGTGCAAAATCATCAATATGCATACCACGGCTTAAGTAATACTCCACATAGGTGAGTCCATTGGCAAGTGTGAAGGCAAGCTGAGAGATGGGATTGGCGCCCGCTTCAGCGATATGGTAACCTGAAATTGAAACAGAATAATAGTTACGCACTTTATGATCTATAAAATATTGCTGAATATCTCCCATCATTCGAAGCGCAAACTCTGTGGAGAAAATACATGTATTTTGCCCTTGATCTTCTTTTAAAATATCTGCTTGAACCGTGCCTCTCACCGTAGAAAGAGTTGCCGCCTTGACTTCCATCCATTCTTCAAGTGAAAGTGATCGACCTAATTCCTGTTCCTTTTTCTCCACTTGCTGTTCAATGGCTGTATTCATAAACATCGCCAAGATAATCGGAGCCGGACCGTTAATCGTCATCGACACAGAAGTAGACGGATGGCATAAATCAAAGCCATCATAGAGCTTTTTCATATCATCTAATGTACAGATACTTACACCGCTTTCCCCCACTTTCCCGTAAATATCTGGGCGATAATCCGGATCTTCTCCGTACAAAGTGACCGAGTCAAATGCTGTACTCAAGCGCTTCGCATCGTCATCCTTTGAAAGGTAATGAAAGCGTCGGTTTGTCCTTTCTGGTGTTCCTTCTCCCGCGAACTGACGCTTCGGATCTTCACCCTCACGCTTAAATGGAAACACCCCAGCTGTGTATGGAAATTCACCCGGTACATTTTCTTTATACACCCAGCGAATAATTTCTCCATAATCCTTATATTTCGGTAGTACAACCTTCGGAATTAATAAGCCTGACAAGCTTTTTGTTTTTAAAATTGTCACGATTTCCTTGTCGCGGATTACTGTCACGAATCGCTCAGAGCTATACAGCTTTTGTTTTTCCTCCCAAGAAGATAACACCTTTTTGGTTTCAGCAGTAAGTTTTGCCTCCACCCCAGCCTTGAGTTCCTCTAACGCCTTAATTACTTCTTGACCCGCACTTGTTTCTTCAATTGCAGCAAGCGTACCCTCTATTTGAAAAAGCTTTCGAGCAAGATTCGCCTGCTCCTCCGCTTTTTTATGGTAGCCTCGAACGGCATCAGAGATTTCACGTAAATAGTAGCGGCGATCAGTAGGAATAATAACGCTCTGCTTTTCTACAAGAGCTTTTTTGGAAAAAGTGGTCAGTAATGATGATCCCGTTTTTTTATTTAATGTCTCTATCAATGCCGCAAACAGCGCATTTGTGCCCGAATCATTGAACTGGCTTGCAATTGTCCCATACACCGGCATGTCATCCAGCTCTTTTTCAAAAAGCATGCGGCTGCGCTGATACTGCTTTTGTACTTGTCGAAGAGCATCTTCAGATCCTTTTCGCTCGAACTTATTGATTACGATTAAATCGGCGTAATCGATCATGTCTATTTTCTCAAGCTGTGATGGAGCACCGAACTCACTCGTCATGACGTACATAGAGACATCACAAATCTCAGCGATTTCTGCATCCCCTTGGCCGATTCCACTTGTTTCTACGATGATGAGATCAAAGTCAGCTGCCTTGACGACCGCAATCGCATCTTGGATCGCAAGCGAGAGCTCGGTCTTCGATTGTCTAGTCGCTAAGCTTCGCATATATACCCTTGGCGAAAAAATGGCGTTCATCCGGATTCGGTCCCCGAGCAACGCTCCTCCCGTTTTTTGCTTGGTTGGATCAACCGAGAGGACAGCAACCTTTTGCTCCGGCACTTCATTAATAAAGCGACGAATCAGTTCATCAGTTAACGAGCTTTTTCCGGCACCACCTGTCCCTGTAATCCCTAGGACAGGAACCGACTTTTGCCGTGCCTTCACTTGCTGCATCACCGTTTCTACGGCAGCGGCGGTTTCTTTGTTTGCACCAACCTGCTCCTCGGCTAGTGTGATCAGCTTGGCTGTCGCAATCGTATCACCCGAATCTAGCTTTGATAGATACGCATCCACTTCAGACGTAATCGTTGGATAATCGCACTCCTCTAGCATGAGGTCAATCATTCCTTGTAAACCAAGCAATCTCCCATCCTCAGGTGAGAAAATTCGAGCAATGCCATACTGATGAAGCTCTTTAATTTCACGGGGAATAATGACGCCACCTCCACCGCCATAAATACGAATATGAGTAGCACCCTTTTCTTTTAAAAGGTCATACATATACTTAAAGTACTCCACATGTCCACCTTGATAAGAGGAAATCGCAATTCCTTGAACATCCTCTTGAATCGCCGCATTCACCACTTCTTCAACCGAGCGGTTATGTCCTAAGTGGATCACTTCAGCCCCACTCGCCTGTAGAATTCTTCTCATAATATTGATCGAGGCATCATGACCGTCAAACAAGCTAGAAGCGGTGACAAACCGGATATGATATTTATGTGTATACGTTGGCTTCGTACTCATTGTTCTCCTCCCATTCTTGTGATACCTAAAAACAATAGCTCTGTTTGAAGGGCAATGTATTCCTCAAGCGTGTAGAGCTTTTGGAGTGCCCAGCGTCTGAATCCCCACATTTGTCCTTGAACAAAAATATTATGAGCGATCATTTTCACCTGTTTTTCAGTAAGACTGACCTCCCCATTTTCGACACAACGGGCAATCACATCCTCAAACATCGCTACCATTTCCATTTCTTTTCTTAGTACATACGGAAGAGCATCCTTGTTCAGCGATTTTGCCTCTTGGTACATGACGAGCACTTCTGACTGAAGCTCATCCATGACGCGAAAATAATTGGCAATTCCTCGCTCCAAGCTTTGTAACGTTCCCTTTTTCGTATCCAAATCCTTTTGCAACCGCTCCTGCACTTCGTCATAAATATGATCACAGACCAGGTACAACACATCCTCCTTCGTCCGTATATACTCATACAGAGTGCCAATGCTAAAGCCGGATGCTTTCGCAATTTCTCTAGTTGTAGTGCGATGAAAGCCCTTCTCTTTAAAAAGCGCAACCGCCCCTTTAATCATCTGGTCACGCCTTTTTAAGACGAGCTGTTCATCCTTCACAGAGGCATGAACTTCTCTTTTTTTCATCGATTTCTCTACCCCTTTAGAGAGATTTCATTTATTTTGTAATCATCCGTGAAATAACGAGTCGCTGGATTTCTTGTGTTCCTTCATAAATTTGCGTGATTTTTGCGTCGCGCATATATCGTTCCACTGGATAATCCTTTGTATATCCATAGCCGCCGAAGATTTGGACCGCTTCTGTCGTTACTTTCATCGCGGTGTCACCAGCAAACAACTTGGACATTGCGGATTCTTTTCCGTACGGAAGGCCTTCAGACTCTAGCCATGCCGCTTGGTAGGTTAATAATCTAGCGGCTTCAATGATGGTCGCCATGTCTGCTAGCTTAAATCCGACGCCTTGCTGCTGGGCGATTGGCTTTCCGAACTGCACGCGTTCTTTGGCATAATCGGTGGCTGCATCCAGTGCACCCTGTGCGATTCCGACTGCTTGGGCCGCGATTCCGTTCCGTCCACCATCAAGCGTCATCATTGCAATTTTAAACCCTTCTCCTTCTGCCCCGAGCATGTTAGCTGCAGGTACACGGCAGTCTTCGAAAATGATCTCTGTTGTTGGTGACGAACGAATGCCGAGCTTTTTCTCCTTTTTCCCGACCGAAAAGCCTGGTGTATCACTTTCAACAATAAAGGCCGAGGTTCCCTTATGCTTTTGTGTCGCATCTGTTACCGCAAAAACCACATAAATATCAGCAATACCGCCGTTCGTGATAAAGATTTTGGATCCGTTTATAATAAAATCATCACCATCTCGACGTGCTGTTGTTTTCATGCCACCTGCATCAGACCCGCTACCAGGTTCCGTTAAACCGTAACCACCAATTTTTTCACCTAATGCCATCGGACGCAAAAACTTTTGCTTTTGCTCTTCGCTACCAAACTTATAAATGGGCCAGCCTGCTAAAGAGGTATGAGCAGATAACGTCACACCAGTTGACGCACATACGCGAGATAACTCTTCAACCGCGATACAATAGGCTAAATAATCACTGCCAATTCCACCGTACTCTTCAGGCCAAGGAATCCCCGTCAAACCGAGTTCCGCCATTTTATCGAAAATCTCTCGGTCAAATCGTTCTTCTTCATCTCTTTCTGCGGCGGTTGGTGCCACTTCATTTCTCGCAAAGTCGCGAACCATCTTACGAATCATTTCATGTTCTTCTGACAATTTGAAATTCATCCTGTTCCCCTCGCTTTTTCAAAGTCTATAAATGCTTGCTAATAACGATTCGTTGAATTTCACTCGTTCCTTCGTAGATTTCAGTCACTTTTGCATCCCGGAAAAAACGCTCCACTGGGTAATCCTCTGTATACCCATAACCACCGAATACTTGAATGGCCTCCGTTGATACCTCCATTGCCGTTTTGGAGGCAAATAATTTGGCCATGGAAGCCTCTTTTCCACAAGGTTGCCCTAGAGAACGAAGCTGGGCTGCTCGGTAGATTAATAGTTTTGAAGCTTCAATATTCGTTGCCATATCAGCTAACTTAAAGCCTATTCCTTGCTGATGGGAGATGGGCTTTCCAAACTGGATACGCTGTTTGGCGTAGTCGACGGCTGCCGCGTATGCTGCTTCGGCAATTCCAAGTGCCTGTGCAGCAATGCCGATTCTTCCGACATCTAGATTGCCAAGAGCGATTTTTAAACCTTGGCCTTCTTCGCCGAGTAGGTTTTCTACTGGTACCTGCATATCCTCAAATGTGAGCTGAACCGTTCTTGATCCGTGCAAGCCCATCTTGTGCTCGTCTTTCCCGACCACAAGTCCTGGGGTGTTTTTTTCAACGATAAAAGCTGAAATTCCCTTGTCTTCAATCAAGGCAAACACAATGTAAATATCCGCTTCCCCACCATTTGTAATAAACACTTTCGAACCGTTGATCACATAATGGTTCTCTTTTTTGACGGCACGTGATTTTAAACTTGCAGCGTCAGAGCCTGCACTTGGCTCGGTTAAGCAGAAAGCACCTAGATATTCCCCACTTGCGAGCTTCGGAATGTACCTTTTCTTTTGCACTTCATTACCAAAATAAAGAATCGGGTTTGTGCCAACCGATGTATGCACCGAGAGAATCACACCGATCGTGGCACTAACTTTTGAAAGCTCGTGAATCGCGATGATATATGAGGTGAAATCCATCTCCGCCCCGCCATACTGTTCAGGAACAGGGATCCCCATGAGGCCGAGTTCCCCCATTTGCTTAAGGATGGTTCTTGGAAACTCCCCTTGTTCCATTTTTTCAATAAATGGACTGATTTCGGTTCTGGCAAAGTCCTGAACCATCTTTCTCATCATCTGCTGTTCTTCCGTCCATCGTAAATCCATATCGTTTCCTCCTGGAATCTGGGTAGTTAACTATACTCATAAAACCCGCGACCTGATTTCTTTCCGAGCCAGCCAGCTTTGACATATTTGCGGAGTAATGGGCATGGGCGGTATTTGCTGTCGCCAAAGCCTTCGTAGAGGGTTTCCATAATATATAGACAGGTATCTAGCCCGATAAAGTCGGCCAAGGTGAGTGGGCCCATTGGATGGTTCATCCCAAGCTTCATGACCTCGTCAATTGCTTCCTTCGTGGCTACCCCTTCATACAAGGTGTAGATGGCTTCGTTAATCATCGGCATAAGAATTCGGTTGGACACGAATCCAGGGTAATCATTCACTTCAACTGGCACTTTTCCAATTGTTTTTGTCATGCCTTCGATGTGTTCATATACCTCGTCATCCGTTGCCAGACCACGGATGATTTCTACGAGCTTCATCACTGGGACAGGATTCATAAAGTGCATGCCGATGACTTTTTCCGGTCGATTGGTTGCTGCCGCAATTTCTGTGATCGGTAGCGAGGAAGTATTGCTTGCAAGGATCGCGTGATCAGGAGCGATTTTGTCGAGCTCACGGAAAATTTTTGTTTTGACGTCCATATTTTCCACTGCAGCTTCGATTACTAGATCTACCCCACTTGCGTTATGCATATCAGTGGAAGGCTGGATGTAGGCTAATATCACTTCCATTTGTTCTTGTGTCATTTTCCCTTTATCCACTTGGCGCGCTAGGTTTTTCCGAATCACCCCAAGCCCACGTAAAACGAAGTCTTCCATTAAATCATGCAGAATGACATCATAACCTGCTTGGGCACACACTTGGGCAATTCCCGATCCCATTTGACCTGCTCCAATGACCATTACCTTTTTGATTTCCATCGTATCCCCCTTTTCTACCATTAGAGTTCTTAAAAAAGGGGACATTCCGTACAAGATGATCGGAAATCCCCCATAAAAATCTACTGCTTTGGCACCTCAATCATAATCGCATCTCCTTGCCCTCCACCTGAGCAAATCGCTGCAACACCGATTCCACCACCGCGTCTTTTTAACTCATACATTAACGTTATGATGATCCTGGCCCCACTTGCACCGATCGGGTGACCAATCGCTACGGCACCTCCATTTACATTGACCTTTTCATGATCAAGTCCTGCAATTTCTGCACTTGCTAAGGCAACGGCCGCAAATGCTTCATTGATTTCAAACAAGTCAATCTCCTCGACTGATTTGCCCGTTTTCTTCAACAATTCGTTGATCACAATTCCCGGTGTTTTCGGGAAATCCTTCGCTTCTACCGCGACAGCTGCCTGCCCGATAATATACGCTTCTGGTGTTCTTCCTTCACGAGCCGCTCGTTCTTCACTCATCAATACCAATGCGGCAGCTCCATCATTCACTCCAGGTGCATTTCCTGCTGTGATGGTGCCGTCTGAGTTAAATACTGGTGCGAGCTTAGCCAGCTTTTCCATGCTAGTATCTTTTCTCGGTGACTCATCAGTCGCCACGACAAGTGGTTCGCCTTTACGTTGCGGAACTTGAACAGCTACCATTTCTTCGGCCAAAGCACCAGATTCCATCGCTTTAACGGTACGCTGATGGCTCCGAAGCGCCCATTGATCCTGTTCCTCACGCGATAGCTCCATTTCCTTTGCCACACCATTTCCGTAAGTTCCCATATGAACACCCTTAAACGTACAAGTTAGTCCGTCATACACCATTAAATCTTTTACCGAAGAATCTCCCATTCGTAATCCCCAACGAGCCTTTGGAAGAAAATAAGGAGCATTGCTCATCGACTCCATTCCACCAGCAACGATCACTTCTTCATCCCCTAATCGGATGATTTGATCTCCTAACGTCACACTTCGCATTCCTGATGCACAAACCTTATTAATCGTTTCTGTTTTCACATTCCATGGAAGTCCAGCTTTTTGAGCCGCTTGTCGTGATGGAATCTGGCCCTGTCCCCCTTGCAGAACCGTTCCAAAAATCACTTCATCGACTTTTTCAGCTTCCACTCCTGCGCGACCAAGTGCCTCCTTGATCACCATTCCCCCTAAATCGGATGCTGTGAATGAGCTTAAACTTCCGCCCATTTTTCCAAAAGGTGTACGAACTCCGCTTAAAATAACTGTTTTCCCCATGTTACTCTCCCCTTTTTCGTATTCATTTGTTTGGATTTTTTCTTGTGTGATTGATTCTGTGATGTGACTGAACGCTCGCTCAGTATGTGAGGTGGAAAAAAGGAGAATTTGAATTTCTCCTTTGAAGTAAATTTAGTTTGTAAGCGCTTTATTATCTTCTTCTATTTTACTATCAAAATAGTTAGAATAGAAATAATTTACATAAAAATTATGCAAATTATTTCTATCCTTTTTTACGACACGATTGGTGCCTCTCCAATAACGGCTTTTTCTAATAGCTCTGCCACGTCATACGTTAATACTGTTTCTTCGACTTCCTTTGCCTTTGTTCCATCTGAAAGCATGGTGAGGCAATACGGACAGCCTGATGAAATAACAGACGGTTTAACGGCTAATGCTTGCTCGGTCCTTGCTACATTAATACGATGGCCCGTTTCTTCTTCCATCCACATCAGACCACCACCAGCTCCGCAACACATTCCTGTATCTCTGTTACGAGTCATTTCTACAAGTGTAACGCCCGGAATGGCTTTTAATATATCGCGTGGTGCATCGTACACTTCATTGTAACGTCCTAAATAACAAGAATCGTGGAAGGTGATTGTTTCTTTCACTTCAAACTTCGGCTTTAATCTTCCGTCCTTCACAAGCTCAGCAAGCAACTCCGTATGATGGTAGACTTCCGCTTTTAACCCGAAATCAGGATATTCATTTTTGAATGTATTATACGCATGAGGATCGATTGTCACGATTTTCTTTACTTCGCTCTTCTCAAATTCCTCGATATTCTTCGTCGCAAGCTCTTGGAATACAAATTCGTTACCTAGACGTCTTGCGGTGTCACCTGAGTTCTTTTCCTTGCTTCCTAAAATCGCAAACTTTACGCCCGCTTCGTTTAAAAGTTTTGCAAAGGATAAAGCAATTTTTTGACTACGGTTGTCATAAGAGCCCATAGAACCAACCCAGAATAAGTACTCAAACTCTTCGCCAGACTTTTTCATTTCTTTAACCGTTGGAATGACCACGTCAGTTCTTTCACCCCGCCAGTTCTCACGCTCTTTGCGGTTCAGTCCCCAAGGATTTCCTTGACGTTCGATGTTTTGCATGGCTCTTTGTGCATCGGCATCCATTTTTCCTTCTGTTAAAACCAGATAACGACGAAGATCGATAATCTTATCTACATGCTCATTCATGACCGGACATTGATCTTCACAGTTTCGGCAAGTGGTGCAAGCCCAAATTTCTTCCTCTGTAATCACATCTCCGATCAAGCTTGGACTGTAAGCTAGACTTGCTGCAGACTCCTGAATCCCTTTTCCAGCAGCGGCTAGTGCAATTTGATTCCCTTTTGTATTGGAAAAAGCAAAGGTCGGAACCCATGGCTGCTTTTGCGTAATGGCTGCCCCATGATTTGTTAAGTGATCGCGCATTTTTACAATCAAGTCCATCGGTGACAGCATTTTTCCTGTCCCTGTTGCTGGACACATATTCGTACAGCGTCCACATTCTACACACGCATATAAGTCGATGAGCTGATGCTGAGTGAAATCCTCAATTTTCCCCACACCAAATGTCTCTTGTGTCTCGTCTTCAAAATCAATCTTGGTTAATTTCCCTGGCTTTTCTAAACGGTTAAAATACACATTGGCTGGACCTGCAATCAAGTGTGCATGCTTGGATTGTGGAACGTACACAAGGAATGCTAGCAGGAAGAGAAGATGAATCCACCAAGCCACATAGAAAATCGCGATGGAAGCTGTTTCTCCTATCCAAGAAAAAGCTACGCTTACTAATGAGGCAATCGGCTCTGTCCATGAGGCTTCATGAGCATGCCAGATGAGACTCATTCCATTTCCAAGTAGTACAGAAAGCATTAAACCACCGATAAAAATTAACACGAGTCCCGATTTAAAGTTCCGTTTCAACCGAACTAATTTTTCTACGTATCGACGATGAAACGCCCAAAAAACGGCCACTAAAATCATTAAGGTGACGAGTTCCTGAAAAAACGTGAAGGCAGGATACAATGGCCCCAGTGGCAAGTGCGCACCAGGTACAAGACCTTTCACAATAAAGTCGATTGCCCCAAATTGAACAAGGATAAATCCGTAAAAAAACATCACATGAATCATTCCGCTTTTCTTATCCTTTAACAGCTTTTTTTGCCCGAATACATTGACCCAAATCTTATCGAGCCTTTCCTTCACTCGGGATTCAAACTCCACTTTTTTCCCAAGCTTTATGTACTCGATTCTCGTTTTGACTACATAAACAAAAAGACTTACTGCGTAAGCGGTTACAATTAGAAAAGCAATCAAGTTGATCCAAAGCATGCTATTCATCTTTTCTACCCCTTTCTGGCTCACTCGAACTCCCTTTCAAGCAGCACAGGTTTTGCGTGAAAATGTGTAATTTTCTGAATTGTATATACCCCTATTATATAATGAATGAGCATTCAGTCAACCTTTTTTTATCGCAACTTTCTGTCTTCATAGAAAGAACATTAACAGGAGATACTACAACGTACGATCACTCCTGAACCAATGGGATATCCTCTGAAGGGAGAGAATTTGTTGAAGATTATTGGTTTCATCCTACTTGCTTTAGTTATCTTTCTATTGTTATTGTATGTCGACTTTATTCTCGGCAGAAGACAACATTTATCTTCTATTTATCGAAAAAATTATCCAATAAGACAAAGTCAAATTGATGTATTCACAAGAGGAGATGCCCTCTTCACGGACTTATTTTCAGAAATAGAACATGCAAACGAGCATATTCATGTTCTTTTTTATATATTAAAAGATGATCCATATGGCCGCAGGTTTCTGCAGATTTTAAAAAACAAAGCCTTAGAAGGGGTAGAAGTTAGACTGCTCCTTGATTGGGCAGGGAGCTTTAGTGTTCCACGTAGAATCGTAAATGAGGCGAAACAGGCCGGCATTCATTTTTCCTATAGCCATAAACCGAAATTCCCCTTTCTCTTTTACCGTCTACAGGTCCGAAATCATCGGAAAATAACGGTCATTGATGGGAAAATTGGTTATATTGGTGGCTTCAATGTCGGAAAGGAATATTTAAACGAGGATCCAAAGCTGAACCCTTGGCGTGATTATCATTTAAAGATTATGGGTGAAGGGGTTCATGATCTACAACGTGAGTTTTTAAAGGATTGGGAGGAGGAGACGCAAGAACATCTTCTAAAGACTTCCACATATTTTCCTGACCCCGTGTCAGGACCAATTCGACACCAAATTATTCCATCAGAAGGGTTTTATTTGGAGGAAACCTTCTCCGGGATGATTCGAGGTGCTGAGACATCCATTCACATCGGTTCTCCTTATTTCATTCCTAGCAAACGCATCTTTCAAGATTTGTTGGCAGCATTGGATCGCGGTGTGGAAGTGACCATCCTTGTTCCCCAAACTCCTGACCACCCATTTGTGAAAGAAGCCTCGTTCCCATATTTGCGCACGCTTATTTCTAAAGGGGCCAATGTCTACGGTTATCTCAAAGGCTTTTACCATGCAAAAATTCTCATCATTGATGATCGAATTTGTGATTCTGGAACAGCCAACTTTGATAAAAGAAGCTTTTTCTTAAATCATGAAATTAACTGCTATATGTATGATCCAGACATCATCTCACATATGAAAAACATATACGAAACGGATACAAAAGATGGAAAGAAATTATCCCTTCATGACTTGACCCATTTAAGCTTCAAGCAAAAAATGCTCGAATGGATCGCACGACCTATTTCTTATTTTCTTTAGTTAGGAGTTTTTTTGACAATGAGAATTCGCTTTGGCTATGTATCGACTGCCCTTTCCCTATGGGAGGCGTCGCCTGCAAGAGCCTTGACCTTCACCCGGTATAAGCAGCTTTCTGCTTCCGAACGCGAGGAAAAACTAATGGCTGTTACGGGTGAAAACATCTTTAATACGTTACGAATGGTATCCTATAATATCGCTCACGGCATTCAAGTGTATCGCTTATCGAGCTCGATTGCCCCTCTTTCTACACACCCGGAGGTGAACTGGGATTTTGTCACACCGTTTCGAAAGGAGTGGCAGGAGCTTGGAGATTTAATTCGCAGACATCAGATGCGTGTAAGCTTTCACCCTAACCAATACACTTTATTCACCTCTCCACGTGAAGAAGTAACAAAGAATGCGGTGATTGATATGGATTATCATTACAGAATGCTAGAAGCAATGGGAGTGGAAAAAGACGGGGTCCTGAATATTCATGTCGGAGGAGCCTACGGTGATAAAAAACAGTCACTAGAACGGTTTCACGAAAACATTCAATCTCTACCCTCTCATATTAAGGAGGTCACCACATTAGAAAATGATGATAAAACATATACAACTGAAGAAACCCTTTCTGTATGTCGAAAAGAAGGCATTCGTCTTGTCTTTGATTATCATCATCATATGGCCAATTTGAGTGAAGAGCCACTGGATACGCTTCTTCCAAAAGTATTTCAAACGTGGGAAGGCCGCTCACTAAAACCGAAAATCCATATTTCTTCCCCGAAGTCGGAAAAAATGTATCGAGCACACGCTGACTTTGTTGATTTGGAATATATCATGCCTTTGATTGACCTTCTCCGCTCCATGAATGCCGATGTCGACTTTATGATAGAAGCAAAGGCCAAGGATATGGCATGCCTAAAGCTTGTAGAAGACATTAGCCGCATTCGGGGGGTCAAACGAGTGGGCGGTGCTGAAATTGAATGGAAATGACCTATTTGTTTGGGGATCAGGTTAAGCTGATCAATAGGCGGAGAAATTCCGCCTAACTAGTAATTTTTTTAAAAAAAAGCGTTAATAAACGGAGATATTCCGCCTATTGGCTCGAAAAGTTCAAAAATGGGGGATTTTTCTTTGCATAAGCGGAAAACCTTCCCTTATTAACCCCGAATCGTACCCCCATTCTGCATTTAACGGAAAAATCTCCGCTTATCATAGGACAACACATCTTATTTAAAAAGAAATAAACTCGCCAATGCTATGGCGAGTTTCTTTGCGGCTGACCTTACTTATTTCCCGAAACTTTGCAGCCATGGAGTTAACTGCTCAAACACTTTAAAACCTAAATAAATCCCTACAATTCCGGTGATACCCGCTAGAGCAGGTGGAGCCGGAATGGGTAGGCGAAAGAGTGCAAAAATAAACCCGACGAAAAAACCTGTTACTAATGATAGCAGGACAAGCTTCATAGTACCCCTCCAAAAATCATCCGTATACTTTAAAGCATTCCCTACAATGCTTCTTTATACTTCGATTTTTGCTTTTCTTGACTGCTCAATAATTTCAGCTATCTTGTTTGTTGCCTCTAAAATTGAATCGCTGCGAACAAAAATTTCCGGGTTCTCATAATCCCCTACTTTATTACTGTAGCGTGGGTCATAATAATGCTCCATTAATAGTCTAATAAGTGGCATATAGTCTCTTTCTTCTATACATCTTAGTAGCTCGGTTTGAATATCGACTGATTTTATTCTTTTAATAATCATCTTTAAAGCCAGTTCTACACGTTCATGAAAAGCATCTGAATGCTCGTAAGGCTTCACGTATTGCTCATAAATTCGTTCCATTCGTTTTTCGATGGAGGAATAAACGGTAATATGAAGTCCCTTCAGTTTTTTCTCTGTTAACTCTGGCGGCTGCACAGCATGTCCAATTCGTTTGCTCTCTCCTTCCATAATGAAATATGGAGAGCCTTTGAGTTTCTTTAAATCTTCAAAAAGAAGAGCATCAAACATCTTTTGGTTATGCGGCGTTTCCCCACCAATCGAGCCAAATACCGATCCTTTATGATTCGCGTACTTCTCTAAATCGAGCACTGGATACCCCGCTGTTTTTAAATGCTGAAGAATGTCTGTTTTCCCTGTTCCTGTCATTCCAGTAATGACCACTGATTCAGCAGGAATTAAGTCAGAAATATGCTCCACCACATGCTCACGATAAGCACGGTAACCTCCCTCAATTCTCCTCACATGAAGCCCGGCAAGTGTAGCAAATGTGGCAACGGATTGACTTCTCATTCCACCTCTCCAGCAGTAGACCATTGGCTCCCAACCAGATTCTTCAATCTCCTGAATGCGTGCAAGCATATCAGGAATTTTTGGACTTACGATCTCCATCGCCTTCCATTTGGCTTCCTTTTGCCCTTCTTGCTTATAAAGGGTTCCAATCAATGCCCGCTCTTCATTTGTAAAAAGAGGAATATTAATCGATCCAGGAATATGGCTATCAGCGAATTCACCTGGTGACCGTACATCAATCGTTGTATAGCGCTCTTTTTTTTCTAAAAACTTTTCAACTGAACAGTCTCTAATCATGTCTTCCTCCACCTTTAGGTTTCAAAAGAGGCTCCCAATCCGGAAGCCCCTCACTTGTTACATTTTTTCAGGAGCGGAAACTCCGATTAATTTCAGTGCATTCTTTAACGTCGTTTGTACAGCTTTAATTAATGAAAGACGTGCTTTTGTGCGCTCCACGTTTTCAGCATCCAACACTTTTTCCGCATTGTAAAAGCTATGGAAAGTGGAAGCAAGATCATAAATATAGTTTGTCACTCGGTGTGGCATTCGCTTCTCGGCTGCTTCTGCCACTGCTAGAGGAAACTCACCTAGCTTTTTAAGTACTTCAATTTCCTTCTCAGCCCCTATTAAAGAGAAATCAGCATTCGTATCATACTTGAATCCATTCTCTTCCCCTTGACGAAGGATGCTACAAATACGAGCATGTGCATATTGAGCGTAGTATACTGGATTTTCATTGGATTGTGATACAGCCAAATCAAGATCAAAATCCATATGCGTATCCGCACTTCTCATCGCAAAGAAATAACGAGTTGCATCTAATCCTACCTCTTCAACTAGATCACGCATCGTAACCGCTTTTCCTGTACGCTTACTCATCTTCATCTTTTCACCGTTTTTGTACAGGTGAACAAGCTGGATAATCTCGACCTCAAGTACATCTTTTCCATATCCTAACGCTTCAATCGCTGCTTTCATTCTAGGAATATATCCGTGGTGATCGGCACCCCAAATATTGATCAGCTTTTCAAAGCCACGATCCAGCTTATTTTTATGATAAGCAATGTCAGGTGTTAAATATGTGTAAGAACCATCCTGCTTAATAAGCACACGGTCTTTGTCATCTCCTAAATCTGTTGAGCGGAACCAAGTGGCTCCTTCTTCTTCGTAAATATAGCCATTTTCACGAAGCTTGTCTAAAGCTACATCAATTTTTCCATCTCCATAAAGAGAGGTTTCGGAGTACCACACATCAAATGGCACGCGGAAGTCCTCAAGATCCTGCTTTAGCTTGGCCATTTCCTCTTTTAACCCGTAGCTACGGAAAAAGTCAAAGCGCTCCTTCTCGTCCGCATTCACGAACTTGTCGCCATACTCTTCAGCCAAACGTTTCCCGATTCCAATGATATCTTCCCCGTGGTATCCATCAGCCGGCATGTCTTTTTCCATACCAAGTGCTTGGAGGTAACGAGCTTCGACCGATAATGCAAGATTATTGATTTGGTTTCCTGCATCGTTAATATAGTATTCACGCGATACATCGTAACCTGCTTTTGCTAATACGTTACAAAGAGAATCCCCAACGGCCGCTCCACGAGCATGTCCTAGGTGAAGATCTCCTGTTGGATTCGCAGACACAAACTCAACCTGAATTTTTTGTCCGTTTCCAACCGTAGTTTCTCCATACTTTTCACCAGCTGTAAGAATTGTTGGAATTAAATCAGTTAAGTAATTATTGTTCATGTAAAAATTGATAAATCCAGGTCCAGCAATATCAATCTTTTCAATCGATGCCTTGGATTGATCAAAGTTTGCCACAAGTGCGTCCGCAATCGCACGCGGTGCTTTCTTTGCTACTCTCGCTAGTTGCATCGCCATATTGGTAGAGTAGTCCCCATTTGCTTTATCCTTTGGTGTTTCTAAAATTACATCTGGAAGCTGCTCCTCTGTTGCTAGCTCAGCTTTGATAACAGCCGCTCGTATTTCCTCTTTAAGCTTTAATTGTACCTGTTCAACGATATTCAACGTTTTTCCTCCTCAAACACGATTTGCAATTTGTATGTACCTGCTTTTGAGCCTTGTATCGAAAGGTGATATAAAACCTCAATCCTTCCTTTACTGCTCTCACTGTTCCATCTATGCTGAAGTTCTTTTGTATCTGTAATTATTTGAAGCTCTCCAAACGGGGTCGTATAGCTGCCACGATGCTTCTTCTTTTCTTCTAACATCATCCGCATCTTCACCGAGCCACTTCTCATCAGAAGAATTCCATCATCCGTCAGCTTCATGGTCGTCTTCATCGGCCCCTCTTCCGTACTTTCCTCGTATTGAAGATAGGTGCTCGCATTCTTTACATAGTATCGACCAAAAGTAGTGAGTTCAAAAGTTTCCTTTTCCCCACCATTTTCAATCATCGTATGTACTTTAATTTTTACGGGTATTTGATCCGCTGGACTATTCGACAACGGCCATACACTTCCTTTTATTATTGCTTTCTCTATAACTTAATAATTATAAAGATTTTGGAGGGGGAGCGCAAGGTGTGATGCTACTGTTTGCCCTGGGAGTATGCCTCTTATGACCTTATTGGAGAGGTAGAACCTTGTTTTCATGTCATAAATTCGTTTTTATGACATGTGTAACTTCGTTTTTAATTTTTCTAAGTCATAAAAAGAACTTTATGACACAAGAGCAATGCTATTTTTACTTTTACAGGTCATAACTACTTCTTTTATAAAAAAACACCCACCAAAACCTGGCAGGTGCTCGATTTCTATCCTTATTTCACCCATCCAAGAATCATTTCGCGGATGAGTTTGCTTGCTGTGTTGGCTGTTTGTTCAGAGTGGTCGTAAATTGGGGCTACTTCTACTAAGTCTGCTCCCACTACATTGACTTCCGAACGTGCAATTTCGTGAATCGAAGCTAGTAGCTCTCTAGAAGTAATTCCACCTGCATCAACGGTACCTGTTCCCGGTGCATGTGCAGGGTCAAGAACATCGATATCTATCGTTACATACACGGGACGTCCCGCTAATGTTGGCAATACTTTCTTCAAAGGCTCAAGCACTTCGAATGGAGAAATATGCATGCCCACTTCCTTCGCCCATTGGAACTCTTCTTTCATGCCACTACGGATCCCAAATGAATACACATTTTGTGGCCCGATTAAATCTGCGACCTTACGAATTGGTGTGGAGTGAGATAATGGCTCTCCCTCATAGTTCTCACGAAGGTCTGTGTGTGCATCCATATGTATGATAGCTAAATCCGGATACTTTTTTACCATCGCTTTAAAAACGGGCCAAGATACTAAATGCTCTCCACCCATGCCAAGTGGGAATTTCCCAGCATCAAGAACCTGGTCAACGAACTCTTCAATCATATCTAAACTGCGTTGTGGATTTCCGAATGGAAGTGGAATATCACCCGCATCATAGTATTTCACATCTTCTAGCTCACGGTCTAAGTACAAGCTGTATTCTTCTAATCCAATGGACACTTCACGAATACGGGCTGGACCAAAACGAGATCCTGGTCGGTAACTTACTGTCCAGTCCATTGGCATTCCGTACAATACCGCTTTACTTTCCTCAAAGCTTGGATGGCTTTTAATAAACACATTACCTGAGTATGCTTCATCAAAACGCATAAGTAGTTTCCTCCTTCATTCACTTATAAGGGGACTAGTTTACACCTTCCGATAGCTGGTGTTACTACGTAACAAAGGCTATCTTCAGGTGTAAACTGTCCTCCTAGACTTTCACAGTAAAAAACGGAGAGAAGCTCCCCCCGTCTTATTTATTATTAGCCTTCGATTAAATCTTTAACAAACTTCGGTAGCACGAATGCTGCATTATGAAGTTCTTTTGTGTAATACTTAGTGTCTATTTCATGGAAACGTTCTTCTGCTACTTCTAGTGGATCGTGCTTCTTTGATCCTAAAGTGAATGCCCACATTCCGCTTGGGTATGTTGGGATGTTTGCGATGTAAAGGCGAGTGATCGGGAAGATTTCCTTTACGTCTTTTTGTACCGAACGAATTAAGTCCGCTTTGAACCAAGGGTTATCTGATTGCGCAACGAAGATTCCGTCTTCTTTTAATGCCTTAGAGATTCCTGCATAGAAACCTTTTGTAAATAGGTTTACTGCTGGACCAACTGGCTCCGTTGAGTCAACCATGATAACATCGTATACATTCTCAGCTGTAGCGATGTGCATGAAGCCATCATCCACTTTTACTTCTACGCGCGGATCGTCTAGCTGACCTGCGATTTCTGGAAGGTACTTTTTAGAGTACTCAATGACTTTTCCGTCGATTTCAACAAGAGTTGCTTTTTTCACGCTTGGGTGCTTTAACACTTCACGAATAACTCCACCGTCTCCACCACCAACAACTAGTACGTTTTCTGGGTTTGGATGAGTGAATAATGGAATATGAGCAACCATTTCGTGGTACACGAACTCGTCTTTAATCGATGTCATGACCATGTCATCTAAAAGAAGCATATTGCCCCATTCTTCTGTTTCTACCATATCTAACTTTTGAAAGTCTGTTTGCTCCGTATGTAATGTGCGCTTTACCTTCATTGTAATACCAAAATTCTCCGTTTGCTTTTCCGTAAACCAAAGTCCCATTTACGCCATCCTTCCTTATTTAAAAAATATCTATCGGTTTCAATACTTATTTTCCTGTATTGTTATTCTTCCCCAAAAAAACTCAAACATGAGAAAAAGTATAGATGAATCTAGCAAAATTGCAAGAAAAAAATTCTTTTTTTAATAGATACGTGTTTAAAACGGCCTCTTTCTCTTCATACTAAAGAAAGATGGGAAAACAGGAAAAATCTATCTGAAGGTGAGGTGTCATCCTTGGAAGTTATTACGGATCAGCGGTTTAAAAGAACGATGAAATACATACGTGCCCTACTCATTCTTGGATCAATCGGTCTTGGCTTACTTATTATGTTAGTGACCGGTGTTCTTATATACGCCAAGGTGCAAGGCCCTCCTCCTCTTGCCGTGCCACAATCGTCTCTGTATTACTCGGATGATGGACAGGTAATTGGAGAAAGCAATAATGGAGAAAAGCGATATTGGGTAGGAATCGAAGACATTTCTCCCCATTTAATTGAAGCAACCGTAGCGATTGAGGATCGATCCTTTTACAAGCATAATGGATTCGATTTTAAACGAATTGCTGGTGCTGCCCTTGCTGACCTCAAGGCCATGGCAAAGGTTCAAGGAGCAAGCACGATTAGTCAGCAGTATGCCCGTAATCTATTTCTCGAGCATGAAAAAACGTGGAAGCGTAAGCTACTAGAAGCACTTTACACGATTCGAATCGAAATGAATTATACGAAAAACGAGATCCTCGAAGGATACTTAAATACGATCTACTACGGAAAAGGAGCATATGGCATTCAAGCAGCGAGTCAGTATTATTTAGGAAAAAATGCTGCTGACTTGACTCTAGCGGAGGCCTCTATGCTAGCTGGGATTCCAAAAGGTCCAAGCATCTACTCTCCTCTTATTTCGGAGGAAAATGCAAAGGACCGCCAGAAAATTATTTTGGACTCTATGGTGAAAAGTAAATACATTACCGAAACAGATGCCAATGCGGCGATTCATGAGACGCTATCCTTTGTTGGTGAGCATTCCCATGCCGTGACACAAATTGCACCGTATTTTCAGGATGCCGTCAAGCAAGCATTAAAAAATGATTTAGGTTTAGATGACCGAACAATTGAGCTTGGTGGACTTCGTGTGTACACGACACTTGATACCGAACAGCAGGAGTTAGCTGAGAAAAATGTTTCTACTCATATGGCAAAGGATTCTGAATTGCAGGTAGCACTCGTGTCAATGAATCCGAAAAACGGGTATGTAAAGGCGATGGTAGGCGGAAGAGATTATGTGGAAAGTCCGTTCAACCGTGCCGTTCAAGCGGTTCGTCAACCTGGTTCAACTATCAAGCCGCTTCTCTATTATGCAGCGATTTCACAAGGGTTTACGCCCGCATCTTTAGTGAGAAGTGAAATGACAACCTTCCGTTTTGACGATAACCGAGCGGAGTATACACCACATAATTTTAATAATAAGTATGCGGGAAAAGAAATCACGATGGCACAAGCACTCGCCCTTTCCGATAATGTGTACGCGGTTAAAACACATTTATTTTTAGGAGAAGATACACTCGTAAAAACAGCCAAGCAATTTGGGATTACGACTCCGATGGAAAAAGTACCGTCATTGGCACTTGGGACAAGTGGGGTAAAAGTGATTGATATGGCCAATGCCTATAGCTTGTTTGCTAACGGCGGGAAAAAAGTGAAGCCGGTTCTTATTAAAAAAGTAGAGAACCACCGTGGAGAAGTTATTTACGAGTATGAAAAGGAAAACGAACGTGTGCTAAAAGCTGATGCAGCGTTTGTTATGACTCATATGATGACAGGGATGTTTGATAAAAAGCTGGATGGATATTCCAATGTGACCGGCAGCTCGATGATCAATGATATGACTCGGATTTATGCGGGGAAGTCTGGCTCTACTGATTCTGATAGCTGGATGGTCGGTTTTTCCCCTCAGCTCGTGACTGCCGTTTGGACAGGTTATGACCAAGGAAATCCAATTGAAATCGTTGCCGAGAAATCGTACGCGAAAAACATCTGGGTCAATTATATGGAGGACGCATTAGCAGATGAGCCGATTAAAAACTTCAAAGCCCCTAAAGGAACCGTTGGAGTATATATCGACCCCGAAAGCGGCCTATTAGCAACCGATGACTGCCCTGTCAAAAGACTCACCTATTTTATCGCAGGAACAGAACCAACCAAGCACTGCATCAACCATCTAGAGCATGATGCCGAAAAGCCAACCGAAGAGAAAAAAGAAGAAAAGAAAGAGAAAAAGACGTGGTATAAGAGGATTTTTGATTGGAGCTAGCAGGTTCTTGCCTGATTTGGCTCCTTTTTAATAGGAATTGGGGTTTTTCAGGGAAACAAGAGAGGAAAATAAGCTTACCCGTGCGATTTCTTTCGGGATATTTGCGATTTTACAGATTTATTTGCGATTCTGAGACTTTATTTGCGATCTTCCGATTTTATTTGCGATTTCAAAAATTTATTTGCGATCTTCCGATTTTATTTGCGATTCCAAAAATTTATTTGC